>JAYTTA010000436.1:0-4169 GCA_043745345.1 Acetobacteraceae bacterium
GTCTCGAAGGTTTGGTAGGGCACCAGCAGGTTGCTGCCGGTGCCGTGGCGTACCGGCTCGCGGCCAGTATGCAGATACGAGCTTAGCGCACCGCCAACCCAGGACACCGCGGTTTCGAACAGCGAGGTATCGATGACGCAGCCGCGCCCGGTCGCGTGGCGCTGCTGGAGGGCGGCGAGGGCGCCGATCACGCACCACATGCCGGTCGCGGCGTCGTTGATTGCCGGCGCGCAGAAGGTCGGCGGATCCGACGGCCGGCCGGTCAGCGTCATCACCGCTCCGTAGGCCTGAAGCAGCGGATCGAAGCCGGGATTGAGCCGCAGCGGCCCCTTGTAGCCGAACGCCCAGATCGAGCAGTAGATCAGTCGCGGGTTGACCGCCAGCATGTCGTCCGGACCGATGCCGAGGTCGGCGACGATCCCCGGTCGCAGGTTCTGGATCAGGATGTCGGCGTCGCGCACCAGCGCCTTCAGCCGGACGACGTCCTCGGCAGACTTGATATCGATCGTTACCGATTTCTTGGCACGGTTGGTGGCGTGGAACATCACGCTGTCACCATTGATGAACGGAGGGCCCCATAGTCGGGCATCGTCGCCGCCATCAGGCTTTTCGACTTTTATGACCTCGGCGCCCATATCCGCCAAGATCGCCCCGGCCAAAGGACCGGCATAGGCCTGGCCAATTTCGATGACTTTTATGCCCGCGAGTGGCGCCGTCATTTATTTGTTCCGATCTGATTCTCGGCGCGATTACACGCTGCCGCGGAAACCGTCGCAACCCCGCCCTCAGCCGATATGATCCAGGCCGATGTCCAGTACGGCCACGCTGTGGGTCAGCCATCCAATTGAAATCAGATTGACACCGGAGGCCGCGATCGCGGGTGCTGTCGTGGGCGTGATCCGCCCGGATGCCTCGGTGATCGCGCGGCCATCGACCATCATCACTGCCTGGCGCAGCATCTCCGGCCCCATGTTGTCGAGCAGAACGGCATCGACGCCGAGCACCATGGCTTCCTCCAGCTGCGCCATCGTGTCGACCTCGAGCTCGATCTTGACCAGGTGGCCGACTGAGGCACGCGCCCGTTCCACCGCCGGGCGGATGCCGCCGGCGATGGCGATGTGGTTGTCCTTGATCAGCACCGCGTCGTCGAGTCCGAACCGATGGTTGCTGCCGCCGCCGACGCGCAGTGCGTATTTCTGGGCGGCGCGCAGCCCCGGCATGGTTTTTCGTGTACAGCAGATTTTTGCCCGGGTGCCCGCGATGGCATCGACGATTGAGGCCGTGGCCGATGCGATCCCGCTAAGATGGCTTAGAAAGTTCAGCGCCACCCGCTCGGCGGTGAGGATGCCGCGGGCCGGACCGGCGATCTCCGCGATGATGTCGCCGGGAACGATCCGGGAACCGTCCGGCCGTTCGAGCCGGATTTCTATGCGAGGGTCCATCAGCCGGAATGCGGTTGTAGCGAAATCGAGGCCGGCGACGACGCCGGACTGACGCGCCGCCAGCACGCAACGCGTCATGGCTTTGGCCGGAACGATGCTGTCCGTGGTCAGGTCACCGGCGCGGCCGAGGTCTTCGAGCAGTGCGGCCTTGACCGAGGGTTCAATCATGATCGCGGGCAGGGGGGATGTGCTCATACCGCGAGCATCCTCTCGACGGCGAGCCGCGCCCGGACTGCCATGGCGGGATCGATCGTTACCTCGTGGGTCAGCGTTTCCAGCGCGTGGCGGATGCCCGGCAGGGTGATGCGCTTCATGTGCGGGCACAGGTTGCACGGCTTGACGAACTCAACCTTCGGATGGTGCACCGAGACGTTGTCGGCCATCGAGCACTCCGTCACCAGCACCACGCGCGCCGGTTGGTTACGCCCGACCCACTCGGTCATCTCGGCGGTGGAGCCGGCGAAGTCGGCCTCGGCCACCACGTTTGGCGGGCACTCGGGATGGGCCAGTACGACCACGCCAGGATAGTCGATCCGGACCTGGCGGATGTCGCCGGGGCTGAAGCGCTCATGGACCTCGCAATGGCCGGCCCAGGCGATGACCTCGACGTTAGTCTGTTTGGCGATGTTCTGCGCCAGGTATTCGTCTGGCAGCATGATGACACGGGGCACACCTAGGCTTTCGACCACGCGCAGCGCGTTGCCGGAGGTACAGCAGATGTCGCTCTCGGCCTTCACTGCCACCGACGTGTTGACATAGGTCACCACCGGCACATCCGGGTAACGCTGCCGCAAAAGCCGGACATCGGCTGAAGTGATCGACTCAGCCAGCGAGCAGCCGGCCCGCAGATCAGGGATCAGCACAGTTCGGCTTGGATTGAGCAGTTTTGCGGTTTCCGCCATGAAGTGGACGCCGGCGAGGACGATGATCTCGGCATCGACCTTCATCGCCTCGCGGGCCAGTGCCAGGCTATCGCCGGTGATGTCGGCGACGCAGTGAAAGATTTCCGGCGTCTGGTAGTTGTGCGCCAGGATAACCGCGTTGCGCTCCCGTTTTAATCGCAGGATCGCTTCTATGTCGTCGGCGAACACCGGCCACTCGATCGGCGGGATGACGCGGCGGACGCGTTCATAAAGCGGTGCAACGCGGTCCAGCACCGAAGAGTGCGACATTCTTTACCCCATGCTTTGACAAAGCGTCGCATTCCAGGCTTCCCAGACGCCGCAACACGACTTATGCTAGACATGAGCATTATTGCCGCCGACGTCAATATTGAAAGAGTGACGGTTCAGATACCGCGCGACAATGGTAGTTTGGAGCCGGCGATAGCTCGCTCCATCTGGACCTCACGGCGGAAGCGAAACAGCTTGGCCGGGCGGCCGCCTGTCTCAGCCATGGTGGCCCCGGTCTCTTCGACCAAATCCTGTTGCTCGATCAGGCGCCGGAAATTCTGCTTGTGCAGGTGGCGCCCGGCCAGCGCCTCGACGGTGCGTTGCAGCTGCAGCAGAGTGAATTCCGGCGGCATCAGCTCGAACACGACGGGCCGATATTTGATCTTGGCGCGCAGCCTTGCCATCGCGGTGGCCAGGATACGGCGATGGTCGTGCAGCATGGCGTCGCCAGGCACCGGCATCGATGCATCGATGCCGAACGCCGAGGCCTCCGGTACCAGCTCCGCCTCATAAAGAAGCTCATAGCGTTGCAGAACGAGGTCTTCGTTCCAGGCGCGCCCGTCAAGACCGAAACTGATCGCCGCGCGCAGGGCGCGGTCGCCGCCAGAGCTATCCCGCCCCGCTTGCGCCCATCGGCGCAGGCAAGGTGCTATGCGCGTGGCGATGATATCGGGGCCTGGGCCGCGCACATCCTCCCACGGAAAATAACGATACCAACTGCGCCAGTGCACTGCCATGCCGCTCGGCAGTTCGCGGGTCAGGCCGAGATAGCTGATCGAGATCGCCCGCCTGGAAACCCCCTCCGCAGTGCGATCGCGGTCGGCGAAGGTGTAGAGCTGCTCGACATAGCCGAGCGGATGGCGGGTCTGCTGCTCGACCCACCGCCGCAAGCTGGATTGCAGCGAACGATGCGCGGTCTCGAACGGGCCTGACGGCAGGCAGCGACGGTCGTCAAGCGTGAGTATGCGCGGCATGCCATCGGTCACCGCGACGATCACGGCGATCAATTCCGCCGCGATCGGCACCTGTGACCCAGACAATGATTTTACAGCCTTTGTGTTCTGAACACCTTAGCCGAAGCGTCTGGGGTTTAGAACGGCTGACCGGCTCCACCCATATGGGGAAATGCCTAAAACCAAGCATCTGCCTAAATTTGTTGCTCTCTACCTATGTCCGGATAAATGTTAGCCGCCGCGCCGACAGGGGAGGATGTCGACGCGGCGGCTGCCGATGCGCGACGGCACAGGGCGATCGCACTGGCGGCGGAGCATCGCTTCGGTTGACCGGCCAGAGCCACCGTTCCAACGATCCGCATTTCCAGGACTGCAATCTGCGTGCCAGCGACCAATCAGCCATTGTTCCACGCCATTGCGAAGCCACGGCCTCGCTTGTAGCTTGTTGGTCAACTACTTCGGACCCGTGTCGGAGCCCGCCTGCCTGTATTTCAAGTCGTCCGCCCGCCACCTCCGCCAGGAGAGCCCCATCCGAGGAAACGCATAAATGGATATGCCTGTGAGCCATGGCCTGCCGGAGAAGCAGGGCCTGTATGACCCGC
>JAYTTA010000437.1:0-4163 GCA_043745345.1 Acetobacteraceae bacterium
GTGTCGTAGACGCCGCCGGCCAGGATGTCGTTGCCCGTGCCGCCGTCGAGCACGTCGTCGCCCGCGCCGCCTTGCAGGAGGTCGTTGCCCGCACCGCCGCTCAATATGTCATTACCATCGCCCGCGTTGAATGTATTGGCGCCGGCATCGCCTAGGAAAATGTCTGATCGTGCGCTGCCGGCCGTGGCCGATGCGCCCAAAACGTCCAGAGACGTCAATTCGGTGCGCAGCGGCGAGGCGGCAGGCAGAGCATCGATCCAGCCTCGCAGCTTGGCGATGCCATCGAAGCCCACCGCCTGCAATGTCGTATTGGCATAGCGGTTCAGTTCGACGAGGTCGATAAGCGCATTGCGCTCGTCCGAGGTCTTGAATGCCGCCAGCTTTGCACCGAGCGCTGCTGTGTCGAAACGAACACCGCTTTCGTCCACGACCAAGCCGATGGAATTCAGATAGGGCTGCAGGCGAGTTTGCACGACCAGCGCGCCGTACACCGAATCGCGTAGCGCGGCGTAGGCGTTGTCGATGGCCGTCGCCTGCTGAGCCGACAGCGCCACAACCCATCGCACGTCAGGGCCTGTAAAGGAAGCTACACCGCCGCCACCGCCACTGCCGCCGCCCGATCCGGCTGTGCCACCACTGGACTTGGTATCGATCACCGTGAGATCGAGGAAGCGGCTGCCGTTGAATATCTCCAACATTTCCAGACGGCTCATCAGCTCCCGGGCTTTGGCGTTGGGCGATCTGCCCACACCGCCGGGGCTGGTCGAGTAGTAGTCATCGGATGGAAACTCGAATCGGGTCGCCGGATACAGCATCGAGGACGAATACGAATTCGGATCGGCGACCGTCGCGCGCGACGTCACCGAAGTGGCGTTCTCGGAAACGACCGTCAACGCCATCGCGCGAATGTTCTCCCCCGCATGGGACGGATCGAAACGGCCCGAAGAACCTGCCCACGCCTGGATCATGCCGTCCAGCGCTGAAAGCCCGGCATCGCGCGTGGTGGCCGTCGCGAAGGCGTTCACCTGTCTTTGCAGTGTTGCCGCCGCGCCCGAGTCCAGGCTCATGGCCTCGCGCAAGTCGCGCACCCAGCCGCTGCCGCCCATGTCGGGCAAGGCCTTGACCGCATCGGTCAGCGCGATGGCGTTCGAGAATCGCCTGTAGAACGGATTCACGGCCAGATTGAGGTTGCTGGCTTGCAGGTCGACGCTGTCGATGCGGGTCCGCGTGCCGTCGCTGCGCGTGACCGTGGCTTGGCCGGTCACGGTGTTGCCGTTGCCGAGGTCGGCGGTGGCGCCGCTGGCGGTCAGCCCGATGGCGGCGATGCCTTTGTCGGCCAAGCTGGCGAGTTCGCCGCTTTGGCTGATGCCGTCCTGGTTGAGGTCTTGCCAGAGCCTGACCTCGCCGAAGGCGGCGTCCTTGGCGTCGAACACGCCGTCGCCGTAGCCGGCCGAACCGACGCCCGCAGCGCCTGTGTCCAGGCTGCGCAGGGCTTCGAAGCCGGTTTGCGCGTTGCGGGTGACGGTACGGCCTGAGCCGGTGACGGAGGAGGAATCGGCGACGGTGATGAGGGTGTCGACCCCGAAGAGCTCGCGGCCGCTGTCGATGCGGCCGTTGCCGTCGCGGTCGAGCACGAGCCACGCGTCGTCGCCCTTGAGCCAGCCGGTGCCGGTCTTGATGCCGTCGGCGTCGTGGTCGAAGAGGACCGGGCTGCCGCTGGCGGGCAGGCCCACGGTCTCAATGCCGTCGCCGTCGAGGTCGATGGCAAGGGGGTCGCGGCGGGGCGGGGTGGTGGCAGTGCGGAAGAATTCGTTGACCGCGCTCGATATGCCTTTGCCGAACGCCACGCCGCCTTCATGGCCCCAAAAGGCTGCTAGCAGGCTGGTGCCGATCGCACCAACCACAGCAGTGCCTATTCCCAGCGGGCCGAGGAAGGCCAGGGGTGTCAGCAAGGCGTTCATGCCTTCAAAAGCCACGGCACCCAGCAACGCCGCGCCTACATTGCCCAACGACCAGTCGCGCACCAAGGTCAGGGCTCGCGCCGTGTCACCCGACTGGTACGCGTCCGAAGCTTTGTAAGCCATGTCCAGCAGCGACCCGTATGCCAACAGGCCGCCCACCGTTCCCAGCGCATTGCTGGTGATCTGGAAGGTTTTCAAGTAATTGGCATGGTCGGCTTCCGCCAGCTCGGCCAACCTGTAATAGCTCAGGCGTTCGGCTATGGATGGCGGGCCGGCAAGCTGGCCGAGGGTGGATCGGGTGGCACCCTCGGGGATGGCCGAAGGATTGGCGGGTTGGCCGGTCCATCTGGAGGTGTCGGCCCAGACGACTTGCTTGATAGTAGTCCCATCAGAACGTATTGTTGTAGTCCATGCTGCTTGAGTGTTCTGATTTTGCAGCCGGGATCCTATGGATAGCAAATCGGTCAGACGCACTGTTGCATCAGCCTCGGACATTCCATTGCGAAGCAACGTACTCCGGAAGTCCGCCAACTCCTGGCGAGGTATACCCACGATGGTTGGAGCTTTGGAGGACAAACTTGCAATCACTTCTGTCTGCGCAAAGGCACGTTCAGAGTTTGCAAAGGGTGTTACTGAATCAATGCGCCCTGGCGCCGCGTCGATGAAGTTTTTAGATGCTACCGCCGCAGGGCCTTTAGCTGCATCGAAAAGCCATTTTTCATAGGTAACCTTGTCGTCACCAAAAATTCGTAGTCCCGCCGCTCTGAAATCTGAGCTTGCTATCAGTTCTGCGGCAGCTGTATTGCTGAAGACGCGAATGCTTTCTGAGTGAGTTCTGGCCACATATTCGGCAAAGCTGCCCGAGGATGGACCAGTACCATTTTGGACAATATTTCCGCTGTAGGCCAAAGTCACAGGTGTCTTGCCGAGACCGTCGGCCGGTGTGGTCACCGAGGTCTGGCGCACTAGATTCAGAAGGCCTTCTGAGGTTTGATACGCTGGATCGCTGGCCAATAGATTCAAAGCTTGTGCGAGGTCGAGGCTCATCAAATGCTCCTGGGAAAGTCGATGCGAAACGTCGCGCAGGGAGAAATGCTTAGGTCGTTCAACGTGCACTGCAGTTCAATAGGAGGATTTCCGATTGGATCGAGTGGAATTTTCTTACGCTGCCGAAAACCATCAAATAGCATTGTCGCATCAGCAGTCGCATAAATTCGCACGGCCTCAAAAAGGGCAGTCGCAAGTTTCGGTCTGTCTTCAGGAAAGATCAACTTGCCATCTTCGGCTCCGACTCCAGCAATCTCAATACAATATCCAGTGTCCGGATGAATCTTGTGATCATCTAGCTCAACACGAAAAAGGCGCTCTCGCCACCAAAACGCAAACCAAGTCCAGCGGGGAGGCTCACGATCCGGCGCTATCCACACCAGAAAATCACCTGTTTCCCGATTTACCGTCCAATGTCTGGTATTCGGTTTTTTCCAACCAATCATGGTGTTGAGTGATTCCATCCGTTCACGATCCGCAGGTGTGATGGGTTCATAGACAAAAGGCATGGTGCGCTCCGTTGGTTTTGTGGCTGATAGTGGTGTTCATGAACCGCTCGCGTTGTAACGAACTCGGGCTACGCGTTCGGCAAAGCTGCCGGTCAAAGAACCATGGCAACCGCCATTCAGCAGCGGCAGTGGCAGTGGCAGGCAATGACCAGTTCCAACGTCGCCTCCCGTTCACAAGACTTTTTTTGCCAGGGTCCGATCGAGCCAGTCTACGTGCCCATACCCGCAATGGCGTGCGCTTGCGCTTCCCTCTGGGGGGTGATTGACATGCTTTTGCAGCCATGGCATTGCCGCGCGCGGCCGGGCGCGTGTCCATCCAAAAGCGGCACTCCTGCCTTGCCGGCATTCGCACTGGTTCGATCAGAATTCCCGCTCACCCGTCGCGCTCCACCGCGCCTGTGCGAAGACTGCCGGGTGCCAAGCGCCCGCCATGTGCCACCATCGTTTGACGCCAGCGGGTAAGTCGCCGCCGCGCGCGAGCCCAGGCTCATGGCCTCGCGCAGGTCGCGCACCCAGCCGCTGCCGCCCATGTCGGGCAAGGCCTTGGCCAGGGCAGCCACGGCCGCGGCGTAGCCGGCCCGGGTGGGGGCGGTGCGCGCTGCGTTGGCGCGTTCGATCAGTTCAGGCTCGAGCGTGGCCGCTTCCT
>JAYTTA010000438.1:0-4160 GCA_043745345.1 Acetobacteraceae bacterium
AACAGCCGCATCCAGAAGCGCACGGAGCTTGCGCCGTAATTGGACCAGTAGTTGGCGGTGACCAGGCGGGTGGACAGGCCGGCTTCCTCACGAAAGAAAACCAGGTTGGTGGCGAAGTTCAGCCGGTCCAGATATTTCTTCGGGTTGGTCAGCATGGCATCCGGCAGCCGGGCCTCGTCCAGCGTCAACACCTTGGCACCCGCCGGCAGCAGATGCGTAATCTGCGCCTGGATCCCAGCCGCGTCGAAGGCGGCGATCAGGACGGTATCGGCACTCGATTCCGGCAGTTCGGTGAGTGGACGGGCGATATACCCGGCGCGCTCACGGCCGATCTCCATCACATTCTGGACGTATATCGCCTCCAGGCCGGGCAGTCCAGGATACATCGCCAGCATCGCCTCGGCGATATTTTCCGGGTCGTAGAGCACGAGACGGCCGTGAAGCCCTTTGTACAACCGCGCGAACGCCTCGGCGGCCAGCGGATGGGCAAGCGCCTTGTAGAGAACGTTGCCGCCGGCGCGGGCGTCAAAAGTCTGGATCTGCAACATGCGCCTCACCTAACGTTTCCGGCGTCAAAAACCAAGGTAGCTACAGATGCAGGCGGCGGCGCATTTCGTCGGCGGCCTGGGCAGTGTCGTCGATTGGGGTGACCGGCCAGGTGTCAAGCCAGCCGGTGAAGGGCCGGATGCGGCCGTCGCGGGCCAGGCCGTCGAGAAACAGGCCGATGCGGCGGGATTTTCCAGGCAGCTCGAAATACAGGATCGGTGCGCGGGTGGCGGCGGCCTCGGACATCATCGAGACGCTGTCGATGGTCGGGATGATGAAGTCGGCCAGCGCCAGCATGCCGAAATAGGGGTTGTCGCCGGTACCGTCCCAGATCTCCGCGCCGGCCGGGACCAGGGACTCGGTCAGGATGCGGGTGATTTCGGGCGGGGTGCGGCGCGACGGCGTGATGACGATGCCGGCGCCGTCGCGGGCAAGACCGGAAAGCTGGGTGGCGAGCCGGTGGCCCGCGGCCGCATCCAGGCGGAAACGTCCGTTGGAGCCGCCGACCAGCACCGCGACCAGCGGCCGCGGCAGATGGGCGAAACGCGAACGCCACACCGCGGCCTCAGCCGCGAGCCGCGCCTCAGTGACGCGATGCAGGGCAGTGCGGGTGACGATGATGTTGGGGCCGGTGAGCTTGTCATGGCGGTTGACGACGACGAGGTCGAATCTTGCCGGATCGATGCGCGGGTTCTGGATCTGAACCGCGAGGGGCGCGCGTCCAATGATTTGTCGTTTTTTCAGGGCCGCGATTACCACCGCCGACATGCCGCCGCAGCCGATCAGCAGGTCGGGCAGCGGCGGCGCCATGGTTTCGGGAGGGATCGCGCGTAAAGGTGCCGGCCATAGTCGGGCGGGGAGCCGGCTCCACGGCGAACGGGGCCGCAACACCCGCAACTCGGCGGCGAGGCCGGCCGCTTCCGCCAGGCCGAGAGCCTGGGCCTGCAGGCCGGCATAGTCGTCGCTCAGGATCCAGGAGATGGTCATCGGCCGGTTTTCGGCGTGGCAGGCCGGCCCGTCAACAAAACGTGTGGCACTCGGTTGTCATTCTCGCATCGGGATGGTACCGGCCAGCCAATGAGCGAGTGCACGCCCCTGACGCCCCTGACGCCCCTGACCCCCCTGACCCTTACCGCAAGGCGGCGGCTGGCTGGCGCCTGGCTGCGTGACCGTTATCAATTCGCGCGCAAGATCATTCCGCGGACCTGCCCGGTATGCGGCTTCCACGGCATGTTCATCAGCGTCGGCAAGCCGGCGCGGTGGGATGCGCGGTGCCTGAGCTGCGGCTGCCGGGAGCGTCACCGGCTGACCTGGCTGTGGATCCATGAGGGCGGACAGGACAAATTCGCCGGCAAACGCATCCTGCACTTCGCGCCGGAAAAGGTCTGGATGCGCAAGATGCGTGGCAATCCGCTATATGAGACAGCCGATTGGCTGCAGGTCGGCGTCACCCACAAGATCGACATCACCGATGCCGCGCTCCCGGATGGCGGCTACGACGTGGTGATGGCGCACCACGTGCTGGAACACATCGATGACGACCGCCGCGCCATGGCGGAGCTGTTCCGGTTGTTGCGGCCCGACGGCATCGGGGTTTTCACCGTACCGGTCAATGTCTCCCGCCACGACACCTATGAGAACCCGGCGATCACCACGCCTGAACTGCGGACCGCGCATTTTTCCGCCCCCGACCACCGGCGCTATTACGGACTCGATTTCGCCGATCGCCTGGCAGCGGTCGGGTTCCGCGTCGAGACCTGGCGCATGACGCCGGAGCAGGAACCCGGGTTCGGGCTGCTGCGCGACGAATGGATCTATATCGCGAGGAAGCCGGGCTGACCGGCATGCCGCGCCGCGTCCTGGTCATCCGGTTGGGCGCGCTGGGCAACATGGTCCAGTCGCTGGGTCCGTTCGCCGCCATCCGCCGGTTCCACGCCGGCGCCGACATCACCCTGCTGACCCTGCCGCCCTTCGCCGAGTGGATGGCGGACTCGCCGTATTTCGACCGGGTGTGGATGGATGACCGGCCGGACTGGTGGAATCTTCCTGGCCTATGGCGATTGCGGCGGCGGCTGATCGAGGCTCGGTTCGACCGGATCTACGACCTGCAGACATCCGGGCGCAGCAGCCGCTACTTCCAGCTTCTGCTGCCCGGGCCACGGCCGCAATGGTCCGGAATCGCGCCCGGCTGCGCCCTGCCCGACCGCGATCCGGCGCGCAACCGCACCCATGATCTGCGGCGTCAGGCCAACCAGCTGCAACAGGCGGGCATCGCCGACACGCCGCCCGGCGATCTGTCCTGGTGCACCGGGGACATCCGACGATTCAACCTGCCGCCGCGTTTCGCGCTGCTGGCGCCGGGATGCTCGCCAAACCGGCTGTCGAAGCGCTGGCCGATCGAACGATACGCCGACCTTGCCAGGGTGCTGCTCGCACGCGGGGAAATCCCGGTGGTGATCGGCGCCGGCGCGGAACGCGAACTCGGCGCCGAGCTGGTAGCCGAGGTGCCGGCGGCGATCGACCTCACCGCGAGAACCAGCCTCGGCGACGTGTGCGACCTGGCCCGCGTGGCGGCGTGCTGCGTCGGCAACGACACCGGGCCGACCCATCTGATCGCCACCGCCGGCTGCCCAACGGTCGTGATCTTCTCGTTTGATTCGGATCCGGCACTGTGCTCCCCGGGCGGGCCGGACGTGCGTGTGGTTCGCGCCCGGGATTTGGCCGAGTTGAAGGTGGATGACGTTCTGGCGGCGCTTACGCCGTAGGCAAAAAAGCATCGGGATCTGCCTACGCGAACATTCCAACTGCCGAAGGCGGCGGTCGGAACCTTCGCCCCAAACCCCGCCGGGGCAGCGCCCCGGTGCGCCCAACCTAAGAAAGGGTTCAAAGAGGCGACTACCCCTTTGTAGGTTTGGGCTTAGCAGACAAAGGTTCCGACTGGCCGCCTACGGCCAGTTGGAATGCCTGCGGAGGGAGAGCCCATGCTTCCTTGCCTACAGCGTTAGGACCGGTTCTGCCGGCCAGCACGGCGGCGATGCCGTCGAGCGCGGCCATGCCCATGGCGTGGCGCGCCTGTTCGGTGGAGCTGCCCATGTGCGGGGTCAGGACAACGTTCGGCAAGGCGAGGTAGGCCGGGTTGAACGCCGGCTCGCCGTCGAACACGTCGAGGCCAGCATAGCGGACGTGGCCGGATTTCAGCGCGGCGATAAGGGAGGAATCCTCCACCAGGCTGCCTCGGGCGGTGTTCACCACGATCGCGCCGCGCGGCAGGCTGGATACGCGATCGTTGTTCAGCCAGTGCCTTGTTGCATCGCCGCCGGGCGCGTTGAGGCTGAGCACGTCGCAGGCGGCGAGGAAGCCGGCGTCCTCGGCATGGTGTATGGCGCCCAGTTCCAGTTGCGGCGCCAGACGTGCACGGTTGCGGTAGTGGATTTCCATGCCGAAGCCGCGCGCCATTGCAGCCAGGCGCTGACCGATGCTGCCCATGCCGAAGATGCCGAGCCGCTTGCCCGAGAGTTGCATCCCGACCAGCAGGTCGGGCGACCATCCGGTCCATAGTCCGGCGCGAAGCAGGCGCTCGCCCTCGCCCAGCCGGCGCGCGGCGGCCAGGATCA
>JAYTTA010000439.1:0-15751 GCA_043745345.1 Acetobacteraceae bacterium
CATGGGACTACGCCAGGTGATGGGGCTTTACCTGCGGCCGGTGACCCTGGGACCTCGGCATCGGGCGGGAGCCATTCTCCAACGCCCTGGCGGTTTCCAACCTGGTGGTGAGCGTCGCCGCGGTCTTCACCAATGCCGTCGCCGACCGCTACGGCGCCGGAGGCGTGGTTGCCTTCGGCGCTTTGTGCACGGTCGGTGAGCCGTACCTGATGGGTGTCACCGGGAGCAGCGCGGGCACCATGCTGAGCGGCATCCTGCTTGGCTTCGGCACGTCCGGCACCGGCATCACCTCGTTGGTCGGTGCTGTCGGCCGCGCCGCGCCAGGCGAACGACGCATCGCGGCGATGCTCGTTCGCCGGATTGTGGCCGGCCGGCCAGGCCTACGACCTGACCCGCTCCTACGATACGATGTGTTGGATCTCGGCCGGGCTTGGCCTCGCCGCCGCGTTGCTCAACTGGCCGATCCGAGAGTGCCCGGTGGCTCGGGTGGCGGCTGAGGCAGCGGTTGGCCGTGCGTAGAAGCAAGGTTGGGGCAGAGCCCCATGCTTCCTGGCTACGGCTCACGGCGACGGCCGGCATCACGATGCTGGTCGCGGCGGCCGTCATGATCTATGCCGTGCGCGGCCCGGCCATTCTGCTCGATCTTGGCGCGGTGGGCCGGTTCCTCTGCCTTTGATCGGATGCGCGATGACGACCATGCCGGGACCGACCTCGCGGATCTACTTCTCGCAGCGGCTGCGACTGCGCTATGTCGACTGGGGCAATCCGGAGGCGCCGCCACTGATTCTGCTGCATGGTGGGCGCGACCACTGCCGCAACTGGGATTGGGTGGCCGAAAGGCTGTGTCGCGACTGGCACGTCATCGCGCCCGACCTGCGCGGCCACGGCGACAGCGAATGGCCGTCCGACGGGCACTATCCGATGGCCAACTTCGTCTATGACCTGGCGCAACTCGTGCATCAGCAGAAGCTGGCACCCGTCACTATCATCGCGCACTCACTGGGCGGCAATATTTCTCTCCGCTACGCCGGCGTGTACCCAGATGCTGTCAAGAAGCTGGTGGCAATCGAGGGCCTCGGTCCCTCACCACGTATTGCGGAAAAACAGGAGAAGCTCAGCATCGCCGACCGCATGGTGCGATGGGTCGAGGAGCAGCGTGCCCTGTCCGGCCGGCTGGCGCGCCGCTACCCGACGATCGAGGACGCCCTGGCCCGGATGCAGGCAGAGAACACCCATCTGACGGCCGAACAGGCCAGGCATCTGACCGAACACGGCGTCAACCAGAACGAGGACGGCACCTACAGCTGGAAGTTCGACAACTATGTCCGGGTATGGCCGCCCTACGACATGACGCGTGGCGCCATCACCGAACTGTGGGCCCGCATCACCTGTCCAGCCTTGCTGGTCTATGGCACCGAGAGCTGGGCCTCCAACCCCACTGAGGACGGTCGGCTGGACGCATTCCGCACCGCGTCCGTGGTGCAGATCGAGGGTGCCGGCCACTGGGTGCATCACGACCGGCTGGACGTGTTCCTGGATCATGTGAATCGTTTTTTGGCCGACGGATAGGGACCATTATCGAGAAGTCGCTTTTTTCTTCAGTATCTTGTGGTTTTCTCCAATAAGCCTTCGTCTTTGACGAAATAGCTGGCGTTTCTGAAAGCGTTCCAGAACACCGGAAAGTTATTGGCGAAGTAAAACATATTCAGGGATCTTGCCGCCGGATCATTCTTTTGGGGCATCGAGATGGCAATAAGTCTTGATGGCACCTACGGGATCGGACCCGGCGCCCACGTTACCGATGGCGTGGCCGACACCACGACCGACCGGGTGATTCAGCTGGACTATGCCGGTGGCATGATCTGGCAGGAGAACATCGACGGCAACTAGCACAGCAAGATCGTGCCTTCGGACACGTGGACGCAGGCCACTAACGTCGACCCTGTCACCGGCCTTGACGCGCCAATCCGGCTTGAAGCCTCGACCGGCGCCCAGGACAACGATGCCGGCAACGCCGACAACTGGTCGCAGTACCACATCCCAATCACAGGAGAGCCTCTCGACATGAGTACCGGCACGATGAACCTCGGCAACCTGGCGGGCGACACACTGGCGACCCGGTTTTCCAGCCCGGCCGCGCCGTCGACCATCAACCTGAGGGCGGGCGGCAACCTGAAGCTGAACGTCGGCAGCGGCTCGGCCAAGATCAACATCACTGGCGGCCAGGCCGCGCTCGATCTCACTGCGGGCTTCGACGGCAGCATCGTCGTTACGGCGGACAAGATCAGTTCGAGCCTGCTGCATGCCAACATGATCTTTGCCAGCCTGACCGAAACCGGCGGGAGCGTGCTGGTCAACGGCAACAGCGTGTTCGCGGGCACCAGCGTGACGTTGAACAGCAACCTAGGCGGCGTCGGCACCTTGCTGCTCACCAGCGCGGTGTCGCGGACCAGCCACCTTGAGGTGACGGGCAGCGTCGGCGCCGGGATCACCGTCAATGCCAGCGCCGATTTTGGGCGGCCAGGCGCCACATCGGTGGTGTTCGACAGCCCGAAGCTGGATCAGGGCAAGGTCTTGCTGACCGACTCCTACCTGGAGATCAAGGTAGCCAGCGGCGTGGTGATCGACAGCGTGTCCTACAGGAACGACATGCTGACGCTGTTCGCTGGCAACACGAAATATGCCTCGATCAACGTGGTCGGCGTCAGCGGTCAAGGCCCCACATTCTCGGGCGCTCCCTATACCGGCGTTCTGAACTTCGCCAAGAGTGCCGCCGGCAACGTCTATGCCTACAACAGTTCCGCCGTCTATCTGGATACGCAGGGAGTGAAGAACTTCGTTACTTCGCTGCCGGCGCATGCCTGAGAAAAAATAAAGTTGGCTTATGTCAAGATTGTGTGTCTGCCACGCTTTATCATTTTAACTGTGAAATAGGTCACACTATGACGCAACCGAAACTTCCATGGTCACTCAGCGAACAATCAACGTCGCGATTGACCATGGAAGCAAGCTATGACCCTTCAGGACCCGAACCTTGCTGCCCCGGAGATCCATGACTTCACGGAAGCCGCCGCTTTCTGCAAGGTCGTGACCGGCAAAGTATCTCTTGCCGCAAGGATAAGCTTTGTGATGCTCGCCACGCTGCTGGCGTTTCTCAAAATTTCTGCCTCAAGGCGGGTGTCTGAAAAATAGAGGGACGTTCCGGTCAGCCCACGAAGCCGCCGCCGTTGACGTCGAGCACCGCGCCGGACATGAACCCGGCCGCGGGCGTGCACAGAAACGCAATGGTCCAGCCGAGCTTCCTCCGGCGTGCCCATGCGCCCCATCGGCAGCGTCTCCGGCCGGATGCCGACACCGATCGTCATCGCAGTGTCCACCGGGCCCGGCGCCACCGCGTTGATAAGAACCCCCTGCCCGACGCCCTGACGTGACAGCCATCGCACCAGCGTGTGCACCGCGCCCTTGGACGCCGCATAGTCCGGCGGCGTGGTCAGCGAGGTGCCCCCGGTGTGCCCGGCAACCGAGCCGACCAGTACCACCCGGCCGCCGCCGTGCGCGCCCACGTGGTCGATGCACGCCGCCCCCAACGCCAGGGGAATGCGCGCGTTGACCTCCATGATGCGGTGAAACCGCGCCGCCCAGTCCGGATCGTCGCGCCACGGCCGCGGATCGAGGATACCGGCACAGTGCGCCACCGCATGAATGCGCGGATCGGCCAGCAATGTCTCGATCGTTCCCGCCACCGTCAGGTCGCCCGGCGCCACCATGCACGAACCTCCCGCCGCCAGGATCGCCGCGCGTGCCGCGTCCAGCGGGGCGATGTCGTTCAACACCACCTCCGCGCCAAGCTCGGCGATCGCCATCGCCGCGGCCCGCCCGATGCCGCGTGCCGCGCCGGTGACCAGCACCCGCTGCCCGGCCAGGCTGAACGCCGCAGGCAGCTTTCGATCGTCGGCCATGGTTGCCTCCTGTTCATTTTCCGGCTGGAGCCTACACTGAGCGCCGCAGGCAGTAAGATCGGGGCTCTGCCCCAAACCCCGCCAACGGGCACTCGCCCCTTGTAACCCCTTCCTCAGTTTACGCGCTGCCCAGGGGTAGTCAGGGGCAGGGTCCCATTCTTTCTTACCTGCGGCGCACACAGGGAACCCAAATGAAAAACGGCCGCATTCTTCTCGACATCCAGGACAACGTGGCGGTGATGACGCTCAACCATCCGGAGGCGTTGAACGCGTTCGGAATCAGACTTCGCGCCGACATGACCGAGGCGCTGGACCAGGTCGAGGCCGGCGGGGCGCGATGCCTTTTGATCACGGGGGCCGGGCGCGGGTTCTGTTCTGGGGCCAACCTCAACGACGCCGACCGGCCGCCGCGCGACCGAGGTGCCGAGGAGCGCGGCGAGACGGAGACCGATCTCCAATCGTGGTACAATCCGATGTTCATCCGGCTGCGTGACCTGAAGATCCCGGTGGTTTCGGCGATCAACGGGGTTGCCGCCGGTGCGGGGATGAGTCTCGCGATTTCCGCCGACATCCGGATAGCGGCGCGGTCGGCGACCTTTATCCAGGCTTTTGCGCGGATTGGTCTGGTGCCCGATTGCGGCGCCACCTTCCTGCTGCCGCGGCTGATCGGCATGGCGCGGGCGATGGAGCTGTCGCTGCTGGCAGAAGCGCTGCCGGCCGAGCGCGCGCTGGAATGGGGCATGATCAACCGGGTTGTGGACGATGCCGATCTGATGGCCGAGGCGATGGCGGTGGCGAAGCGCCTGGCTCAGGGTCCATCGTCGCTCGGGCTTATCCGCAAGCTCTACTGGGATGGTTTGACCAGCAACTACCCGGATCAGCTGGAGCGGGAGGCCCGGGTTCAGATCGCCGCTGGCGGCAGCGCCGACCATGCCGAGGGGATTGCCGCGTTCCGGGAGAAGCGCCGGGCGAGTTTTTCCGGGCGGTAGCATTTCGATGTCGCCATTACGCATTTCGTTGCGGACGGCGATAGTTTCGTTCACAGTCATCGCGATCCGAGGCAGAATGCGCGGGGACCGCAGTGTCGAACATCGCCGGCAAGGCCTACGGCATGAACGTCATTACGCCGATGGCGCCGGCCTGGACCTGGTTGCAGCTTCTGGTGTTCAGGGCGGCGCGCTGCCTGCCGGCGACGCTGTCCGGCCTGATGGGCCTGTCGCTGATTCATTTCGCGCGGTGGGTGATCATCAAACGCGACCAATGGCCGCCTGGCGAGCATGGCCGGCCAGTGCTGCGGAACGACTACATGCTGTTCTGCAGCAACTTCAACGGCACCTGGGACCAGTATATCGACGCCTTCTCCGACGGCATCCCTGGTGGGCTGGACCTGTTCTGGTACAGCAGCTCGGGCTATCCGCACTCGATCCCGATCAGCCCGTTCAAGTCCTATATCCGGCATAACCAGGTCGATACCGACTATTACTACAACGCGACGCCAGGATCGGCGCAGCGCGACATCAAGGCGGCGCTGCGGGTGCGGGCGAAGCTGCTGGAGCTGGCGGGCGGGCACGCCGGCCAGACCCCGGAGGCATTCGCCACCGGCTACCGGCAGGCGCTGGTCGCGGTGCAGAACGATTTGGGCGCCCCCGGCTATGCGCCGGTCGCCAGCAACGACAGCGAACAGGCCGATGAGCATCGCTGAGGGGTGGCCAGATGCCTGATTTCGACGGTGGGCATTATTTCCTGACGGCGCTGCTGCCCGTAAAACTCGGCGCGGTCGAGCAGCCGGCCGGCGTGTTCACCTCCCACGTCCATACGCTGCGCGACGTGCTGGCTTACGTGCCGCCGGCGCTGCAATCGCGAGCCAATGAGCACCGTGGTGTAAATTCGCCGTTCGCGCATAGCCGCCGCACCCATTTCGCCCGGCTGGTGGTGATCGCCGACGTCGCCTTCAACGGCCGTGTCGGCAAAGACAGCATCGGCGACGCGCTGCGGAGCACTGATCTGCTGCTGCCGCAGCCGGTCGATCAGCTACCGTCGCCCTATCTGCTGTTTGTGGCCGACTTCGATGCCGCCGACGGCAGCGATGCCGAGGTTGAGGCATATCTGCACGAGCTCTGGACCGCGATGGAACCAGACTGGCGGCTTATCCTGGCGCACTGCCATGGTTTTCCGGACAACCCTGGCGCTTACGAGTTCGTGCGCGGCCTCCGTCGCTGCCAGGTCGAGACGACGATGCCGTTCAACGATTACTGGCGCACCCTGCCCGACCTCAAGGCGCTGACGATTCCGCTGCCCGCGGTGGTCGGACCCGTAGCCGCAGCCGGCTTGGTGTTGTTGGCTGGCATTGTCGGCATCCTTGTCGCCGCGATCCGCCACACGGAGAAGCATCTCTGGGCCTGGCTGATCCTGGCCGGTCTGCTCGGCGTTATTGGCGGTGTCGCCCATGCGCTTTGGAAAATTCGTGAACACGCGCAAAAACCGTTGCCGGGCGCGCCGGGCAACGATCTGCCCTCGGTGCTGAAGTCACTTTATCTGCAGCAGCATTTCGTCCGGTTCGCGATCGACAACCAGGGCGCCTCGCCGGCTGCCCTGCACGCGGCGTTCGGCGCCTTCATCGGCACGCACCGGCCAGACGATCCCGTGGCGCCGACGCAGCCGGCCGGGGTGGTCCGGTCGATCGTCCCGGCATGAGGAGGCACCCCTAGTGAGCCGGGCCGTCGCACGCGAGCTCGACCTCGCCAACATCCAGGGCAACATCCTGACGGCCTATGGCCGGCGCGGATTTCCGAAAGCCCGGTTCCTGCTGTTCCACGTCGAGAACGCCGATGCCGGGCGCGCGTTCGTGGCGAAGATCCGCCCCCACGTCACCACCGCCCTGCGCTGGCCCTCCGGCACCCGGCCCGAACCGCATGGTTCGGTCGAGGTGAAGCGACCGGACGTCACGGTCAACATCGCCTTCACCTTCGAGGGCCTGGCCGCGTTGCGGGTGCCGACGCGCACGCTGCGCGGGATGCCGGATGAGTTCATCGACGGCATGTCGGCGCGCGCCGACATCATCGGAGACAACGTACCGACCAACAATCTGTCAATGTGGGACGGTATCTGGCAGCCCGGCGACGACAGCCGCCGGGTCCATATCCTGGTCAGCCTGAACGCGCAGATGAACAGGGACGGCACGCCGTTCGCAGCACTGGACGACGCCACCGCCTGGCTGCGCGGCCTTTGTCAGGGCGTGCGGCTGCTTTCCGGCCATCGCGGCAATCCGGAGTTCCAGGATGCCTCGGCGATCCTGGTGCCCGACGGCGCCGGCAACCTGACCCCGGTCGCGCAGGAACATTTTGGCTACCGCGACGGCATCGGCGATCCAGTGTTCGAGGGCCAGTATCCGCCCGGCCGCGAGGCCGACAGCGTGGTCGGCAACGGCCGGCTCAACGCCGACGGCACCTGGCAGCCGCTGGCGGCCGGCGAATTCCTGCTCGGTCATCCCGACGAGGCGCAGGAGACCCCCGCGTTCGCCATGCCGGACGATTTCAGCCGCAACGGCACCTTCATGGCCTACCGCAAGCTGCATCAGAACGTGGTCGCGTTTCGACGCTACATCGACGCCACCGGCCGCGCCTTCGCCGCCGCCACCGGCATCCCGGCCGAGCAGGGGCCGGCGACGCTAATGGCCAAGATGGCCGGGCGCTGGGCCGACGGCACCCCGATCACCCTTGCGCCAACCTATCCGGACCTGCAGGAAATCATGGATCGCCGCGCCAACGCCGTGGTCAGGAACGACAGGACAACCCTCAACGCGATGGAAGCCGACCTGCTGCGCTTCACCTACCAGGCCGATCCGGACGGCCTCGCCTGCCCGGTCACCGCGCATATCCGGCGCAGCAACACCCGCGACACGCTCGATCCGCATTTCCGCTCGCCCGACGCCGCCGAACGCCACGGCTCGACGCTCAACAACCGCCGCCGCATCCTGCGCCGCGGGCTGCCCTACGGCACCGCCGCCGGCGCCACCGACGATGCCGGCGAGCACGGCATCGTCATGCTGGTGGTCTGCGCCAGCCTGTTCCGCCAGTTCGAGTTCGTGCAGCAGCAGTGGATCCACTATGGGCTGGATTTCAACGCCGGCAACGACACCTGCCCGATCATCGGCAACCATGGCCCGGACGCCAAGTTCGTGATCGCCGCGCAGAACTCCGGCACACCCTTTATCTGCGACAGGCCACCGCAATTCGTAGAAACACGTGGTGGAGACTACTTCTTTATTCCAAGCATGACGTCGCTTCGGCTGATTGCTGGTGGGATCATTGATCCAACGTAACAGAAGGCTTGGTCTCTGCCCATCTTTCAAGCAATTTGACGAAAACAGCGACTGTCTACATGAAGCTTGTTGAGAGTTTTCAACTCGCAGACCGGCCGATCAGGCGCTCCGGAGTATCATGTCCGCAGCCTTCTCGCCGATCATGATCGCGCCGGCGTTGGTGTTGCCCGACAGCACCGTCGGCATGATCGAGGCATCAGCCACCCGCAGCCCGGTCATGCCTTTCACCCGCAACGAGGCATCGACCACGTGGTTGGCCTGTGGCCCCATCATGCAGGTGCTGGTCTGGTGGTAGGTCGTGCCGGCGGTGGCGCGGACATGCTCGAGCAGGTCGTCGTCGGTCGTGGCTTGGGGGCCAGGCAGGTATTCCTCGGTCAGGTACGGCCGCATCGCCTCGGTCTGGAATATCGCGCGGCCGATCTTCAGCCCGGCGACGACGGTGTCACGATCGTTCTGGGTGGACAGGTAGTTCGGGCTCATCGCCGCAGGCTTGTCGGGTTCGGGCGAGGTGATGCGCAGCCAGCCGCGGCTTTCGGGGCGGCAGGGGATCGCCACCAGCGTGCAGCCGGCGAAGTCGTGCATACCCTCCCCCGTACGCTCCGCGCTGCCGGCAAGGAATTGGTACTGCACGTCCGGGGTGGACAGCTCGGGTCGGGTTTTCGCGAACATGCCGATTGGCGCGGCACCCATCATCAGCGCGCCGCGGCGGCCGAAGATGTATTGCAGCCCAGTCAGTGCCTGCAGATACACGCTGTGGTAGATCTCGTTGATCGTGTTGGCGTTGGTACACTTATAGACCAGCCTTGCGCCGATATGGTCCTGCAGATTGGCGCCGACTCCGGGTAGATCGTGCTCGACCTGAATGCCGTGCTCCGTCAACAGATCGCCGGGTCCGATGCCCGATAGCTGCAGCAGCTGCGGCGAGTTGAGGGTGCCGCCGGACAGAATCACCTCGCGCCGTGCCTTTGCCGTGCGCAGCGTGCCGCCCTGGCTAAACTCGACGCCGACGGCGCGCCGGCCCTCCAGCAGCACGCGATGGGTCAGGGCGTGGGTTTCCACGGTCAGGTTCGCCCGCGACATCGCCGGGCGCAGGTAGCCGACCGCGGCCGAGCATCGGCGGCGGTTCCTTACCGTGACCTGCAACGGCCCGACGCCCTCCTGGTCATGACCGTTGAAGTCGGGGTTGAATCTGTGGCCGGCCTCCAGCGCGCCGGCAATGAAGGCGTCATGCAGTTCGTGGTCCGAGCGCAGGTCGGAAACGGCCAGGGGACCGCCGGCGCCATGCAGCTCGTCGGCGCCGCGCTCCTGGTCTTCCGACTTGCGGAAGTAGGGCAGGACATCGTCGTAGGACCAGCCGGTGTTACCCATCTGGCGCCACATGTCGTAATCTTCCTTCTGGCCCCGGATGTAGATCAGGCCGTTGATGGCGCTCGATCCGCCCAGCACCTTGCCGCGCGGCCAGTTGATTCGGCGGTTGTGCATTTCAGCCTGCGGCTCGGTCTGGTACTGCCAGGTGATATCCTTGTTGTAGATGTTGCGGTAGAAGCCGGCCGGGATGTGGATCCACGGGTTGGTGTCGCGCCCGCCGGCCTCGATCAGCAGCACCCGGTTTTCCGGGTTGGCCGAAAGCCGGTTGGCCAGCACGCAGCCCGCCGATCCGGCGCCGACAATGATGAAGTCGTATTCCTCGGCCGACCCGATTATTTTTTCCATGTTCGCTGTCATTTGGATCCGAGCCAGTCTTCGATGAGGTGCCAGGCGATGCTGTCGCCGCGTGGCAGCTGAAAGTCGTGGGCATCAGGATCTTGAAGCTGCCCGCGGGAAAACCATCGCGCGTCGGTGAGCTCGGTCGGATCGATGGTGATCTCCTCCGAAAGCGCCTCGCCGTAGAAGCCGAGCATGACGTTGGCCGGGAACGGCCAGGGCTGGCTCGAATGATAGTGCACGGCGCCGACCTTCACGCCGACCTCCTCTAAAACCTCGCGCCGCACCGCTTCCTCCAGCGTCTCGCCGGGTTCGACGAAGCCGGCGAGAGTGGAAAACATCTTGCCGGTCGGGAACCGGGTCGAGTGGCCGAGCAAGGCGTGGTCGCCGCGGTGGATCAGCATGATGACGGCGGGGTCGGTGCGCGGGAAATGCTGCGCGCCGCAGCCGGTGCACAGCATCATATGGCCGGACTGCTTCGGCTCACAGGAGGCACCGCAGACGCCGCAGAACCGGTGTTTCACGCGCCAGTGCATCAATCCGCGCGCATGGGCCAGCACCGAGGCGTCATGCTTGCCGACGCGGCTGCCGACGGTCCGCAGATCGACGAACCGGGCCTCGCCTTCGGGCAACAGTGCCAGGGGTTCGTCGATGTGGCTGATATCGATCGCGAACACCGGGCGTCCGTCACGGATGCCGAGAAAGCTGCAGGGACCGCCGGCCTCGTGCAGCGCGCCGGCCTGCGCGCCGGAGATGTAGGCCGCCTCCGGCTGGCCGCCGCCGGACGCCGGGCGGACCAGCGATCGGGCACGCCAGACGGCGGCGTAAAGCGTGTCGGCGTGGCGCAGCGCCTCGGCGATCCAGGCCTCGTCCTCACGCCGGTCAGCGGCGCGGTCAAGCGGGCTGCCGCCATAAATATTGGTCCGGCTGGCTTGGATCAGCATTTTTCGACATGTTCCCTGTTCTTTGATCAGTGTTCTTTGATTGACCGTGCCACGCGCCGTGATGGGCGGCAATGCGATGGGCTCGGCAGCCGGAGGGTTGTGGTGTCGGGGAGGAATTATGATATAAAGTATTGGGAGGTCGGCGGCGGACGAGTGCCTCGCCAACCCGGTCAGATCCGGAAGGAAGCAGCCGCAACGAGTTTCCGCTCGGGTCTTCGTTCGGCCTCCCACCCCCGTCTTGCATCCGCGCGAGCCGGGTTTCGGCACAACCGCAGAAAAGGTCGCCGAAGCTTGCGGCCATGGAGCCGCATGTCCGGCCTGTCCGAGGACGACGCCCCGCCTGACGATCTGCCCCCGCCACCGACCGGTCCCGGCCTGTTTGGGGACATGCCGTCAGCCGTTCGCGAGCCGGAGCCGGCGGCCTCGGTGCCCTACCGCGTGCTGGCCCGTAAATACCGGCCAACTGACTTTTCCGACCTGATCGGCCAGGCGGCGATGGTGCGCACGCTGCGGAATGCGTTCGCGACCGGGCGTATCGCCCATGCCTACATGCTCACCGGCGTGCGCGGCGTCGGCAAGACTACCACCGCCCGCATCATCGCCCGCGCGCTGAACTGCATCGGCCCCGACGGCACCGGCGGCCCGACCATCGAGCCGTGCGGCGTCTGCCACAACTGCCTCAGCATCCTTGCCGACCGCCATCCGGACGTGACCGAGCTCGACGCCGCCTCCAACAACGGCGTTGACGAGGTTCGGGAAATTATCGAGGCGGTGCGGTTCCGCCCGATGCAGGCGCGGACCCGGGTGTTCATCCTCGACGAAGTGCACATGCTGACCAAGCCAGCCTTCAACGCGCTTCTGAAGACGCTGGAGGAGCCGCCGCCGCATGTGAAGTTCATCTTCGCGACGACGGAAATCCGCCGCGTGCCGGTAACGGTGCTTTCCCGCTGCCAACGTTTCGACCTTCGGCGGGTGAGTGTCGCGGAGATGTCGGCGCATTTTGAAAAGATCGCCGCCGCGGAAAAGGTCGCCATTGCGCCCGCGGCGCTCGAGATGATCGCGCGCGCGGCCGACGGTTCGGTGCGCGACGGCCTGTCGCTGCTCGATCAGGCAATCTCGCAGGTCGATATCGGGCTGGAGCCGGAGATCACGGCGGCCTCGGTCGGCAACATGCTGGGCCTGGCCGACCGTGAGGCGGTGTTCGACGTGCTGGACGCCGTGATGGCGGGCAAGCCGGCCGATGCGCTGGCGATCACCGAGCAGGCGCATCAGCGCGGCGCCGATCTTGGCGTGCTGCTGGCCGATCTACTTGACCTGGTGCACACGCTGTCCCGGTTGAAA
Organism: Acetobacteraceae bacterium; assembly: GCA_043745345.1. Taxonomy (GTDB): domain Bacteria; phylum Pseudomonadota; class Alphaproteobacteria; order Acetobacterales; family Acetobacteraceae; genus PALSA-911. The sequence continues at coordinate 12,270 of JAYTTA010000439.1, forward strand.
TCGATTCCTGATCTGAGACATTCGAACGAGCTGCCGGAGGCCGAGCGGACCCGCGGCGCCACCCTGGCCGATGCGCTCAGCGTGCCGACCCTTGGGCGGGCCTGGCAGATGCTGCTGAAGGGGGTTGCCGAGGTCGAGGCGGCCCCCGACCGCCGCGCCGCCGCCGAGATGGTGCTTATCCGGCTGTGCTACGTCGCCGACATGCCGCCCCCCGGTGAACTGATGCGCCGGCTTGCCAACGGCGGCGTTGCGGCCGTGGCGAAAGCACCGGCCGTCGCACCGCCGCCGGGCGGGCGCAGCATGGCGTCATCTGGCGGCATGGCCCAGATGGCGTCGGTGCAGCATGAACCGAGCCCGACGCCGGCCTCTACCGGGCCGAAGCTGAGAAATTTTCGCGACGTGGTGGCGTTGGTTGCCGAGCGCCGCGAGGCGCTGCTGCACGCGCAGCTGCTGCATGCCGTACACCTGGTGCGGTTCGCCCCGCCGGTGATCGAGTTGCGGCCCGAACCCGATGCGCCGCGCGACCTTTGCTCCCGCCTCGCGGCCTTCCTGAGCGACGCCACCGGCACGCGCTGGACCATCGCCATTTCCAAGCAGCCGGGCGAGCCGACCATCGCCGAGCAGGGCCAGGCCGCCGACCAGGGCCGCCGCGCCAGCGCCGCCGACCACCCGCTGGTGCGCGCCATATTGGAGACGTTCCCCGGCGCCCGCATCGAGAGCGTGCGCGATGCGGGCGCCGACGCCTATGGGCTGCCGCCCGAGCCTGAGCTGCCGATCCCGGGGCTTGCCGACCTGCCGGCCGCGGGTCGGACCGCGACCGGCGACGAGCAGTTCGGCGGTACCGCCAGTCTGGTTTACGATGACGATGTTGAGGAGTTCGACACATGAAGAATCTCGCCGGCCTGATGAAGCAGGCCTCCGAAATGCAGTCCAAGATGGGGGAGATGACGGCCAGGCTGGAGAGCCTGTCAATTGAAGGCTCCGCCGGGGCGGGCATGGTCAGCGTCACCCTGAGCGGCAAAGGCGAGCTGAAACGCGTGAAGATCGATCCCAAGCTGGCCGATCCCGCCGAGCTGGAGACAATCGAGGATCTTGTCGTCGCCGCCCATGCCGACGCGAAGCGCAAATTGGAGGTCGTCACCGCCGAGGAGATGCAGAAGGTGACCGGCGGCATGAATCTCCCAGCCGGGCTCAAGCTGCCTTTTTAAGCCGCGAAATGGGTGGGCCCGAGGTTGACCGGCTGATCAGCCTGCTGGCCAAGCTGCCGGGGCTCGGGCCGCGCAGTGCCCGCCGCGCCGCGTTGCGGATGCTGCTGGCGCCCGAGGCACGCATGCTGCCGCTGGCGGTGGCGCTGGCCGAGGCGGCCCGGTCGGTGCGGCCATGCGGGGTCTGCGGCAATCTCGACAGCCGCGATCCGTGTTCGATCTGTGCCGATCCGGGGCGCGACGGCGCCATCGTCTGCGTGGTCGAGGGCGTCGGCGATCTGTGGGCGTTGGAGCGGGCGCATGTCCATCGCGGCACCTATCACGTGCTCGGCGGCACGCTGTCAGCGCTGGCCGGGACGCGGCCGGAGGATCTGAATGTTTCGTCCCTGCTGGCCCGGGTCGGCGGCGGCGAGGTGAGCGAGGTTATCCTTGCGCTGGGTGCCACGGTGGACGGCGCCAGCACGGCGCATTGGCTCGCCGACCGGCTGCGGCCGTCGGGCGTCGCCATCAGCCGGGTCGGCCAGGGCGTGCCGGTCGGCGGCGCGCTCGATGTTCTGGATGACGGCACGTTGGCGGCTGCCTTGCGCGGGCGACGTCCCGCGTGAGCCTGGTTTGCACTGTCAAGCAACCGGCCCAAAAAGCCGATAACCAGATTTTTAACGGTCTTTCCTCTCGGCCATGATAGGACCAATGGACTAACCTTGAAGGCAGGGCACCATGAGCGTGACGGCCGCCGATCTCCTCGCCCCTGTTACCCCCAAGCCCGGCCGCCGGTTGCATCCGTTGCCGGTGCGCATCATGCACTGGACTAACGCGGTCACCATGCTGGTGATGATCGGCTCGGGCTTGGGCATCTACAACGATTACGTCATTTTCAGCGCGGTGCACTTCCCCCCGTGGGCACGGCTCGGCAACTGGGCGGCATCGAGCCAGCTGTGGCATTTTTCCGGGATGTGGCTGCTGGCGCTGAACGGCGCCGCCTATCTGATCTACGGCCTGGTCACCGGGCGGCTGCGCGAGCGCCTGCTGCCGATCCGGTTTTCCGACGTGGTCCGCACGGTGCGCGACACGCTGCGGTTCAAGATCTCGCGTGACGATCTGACCACCTACAACGCGGTGCAGAAAATTCTATACATCGTCGTCATCCTGGCGGCCGTGTCGCAGGTCGTCACCGGGCTGGCGATCTGGAAGCCGGTACAGTTCTCTGAGTTGACCGCTCTGGTCGGCGGGTTCCAGTCAGCGCGGCTGATCCATTTCCTCGGCATGGCTGTGATCGTCGGTTTCCTGGTCGTGCATGTCGCCCTGTCGTTTCTGGTGCCGAGCACGCTGTGGGCGATGCTGACCGGGGGGCCGAGGCTTTCCAGAGACGGAGCCCACCGATGAAATCGCTATTCCGCCCGGAACGGCTACCGGACCCCGCCATCCTCGATGAGTTCCGCCCGGCCATCCGCCGTTTGCAAAGGCGCGGGTTGCTGCGGGGTGGATTGTCGCTCGGCGCGCTGACGATGCTGACCGGGTGCGACCTGAACATGCGTGATCCGGTGAAGGCGGCCCTGCTCGGCGTGTCGCGCTTCAACGACCGGGTGCAGGCGCTGCTGTTTGACCCCAACAAGCTGGCGCCGACCTATCCCGCGTCGTTGGTGCTGAAGCCGCCGCGGTTCAACGCCTACTATGATATCGGTAAGGTGAAGCCGGTCGATGGCGACACCTGGCGGTTGGAACTAGCTGGACTGATTGCGGACAGGCGGCCCTGGACCCGCCGACAGATCGCTGATCTTCCCGAGACCGAGATGATCGTGCGCCATATCTGCGTGGAAGGATGGGACTACATCGGCCAGTGGTCGGGGGTTCCGCTGCGAACCTTCCTGGAGCGGGTCGGCGCCGATCTGCGCGCCAAATACGTGGCGTTCCGGACCGCCGACGACTATCCGAGCAGCATCGACATGGCAACGGCGCTACACCCGCAGACCTTGCTCGCGACCAAATACGCGGGGGAGGCAATGGCCGATCCGTTCGGCTACCCGTTGCGGCTGCGGACCAGCACCAAACTCGGCTTCAAGAACCCGAAATGGATCACCGCGATTGAGGTCACCAACACCTATCCCGGCGGCTACTGGGAAGATCAGGGTTTTAATTGGTTTAGCGGCCTTTAAGCCGAGGGGGCACAAGGGGCAAGCCCCTTGGCGGAGTTTGGCGCGTAGCGGGCGAACGTTCCGCCTGCGGCAGTTGAAATACCCTCGGAGGGGGAGCCCCCTGCTTTTTTCTAAGTGAACGGAT
>JAYTTA010000440.1:0-4155 GCA_043745345.1 Acetobacteraceae bacterium
CGCGACTTCCTGAAAACCGGCGCGGCCGTCGGTGCCGGCCTGCTGGCCTCCCCCTCGCTGTCGCTGGGCGCGGACGCCAAGACCCTGCGCTTCGTGCCGCAGGCCAACCTGGCCAACCTTGATCCGATCTGGACCACCCAATACGTCGTGCGCAACGGATCGCTGCTGTTCTGGGAGCAACTCTACGGCGTCGACACTAACCTCCAGCCGCAGCCACAGATGGCCGAGGGCCACGAGGTCACGCCGGACTTCAAGACCTGGACCTTTAAACTGCGCGAGGGTCTGAAATTCCACGACGGCGCCCCGGTGCTGGCGCGCGACGCGGTCGCCAGCATCAAGCGATGGGCGGCACGCGACACCATGGGCGCCATCCTGCGCCGCAACCTCGATGCGTTCGAGGTCATCGACGACCGCAGCTTCCGCATTCGGATGAACCAGCCATTCCCTAAAATGCTGTTCGCATTGGGTAAGGGCAGCACCCCCGCCTGCTTCATCATGCCCGAACGCATCGCCAATACTGACCCGTTCAAGCAGATCTCTGAGTATGTCGGCTCCGGACCGATGCGCTTCCGCACCGATGAGTGGGTGCCGGGTGCGCGCGCCGTGTTCACCAAATTCGACGGCTATCAACCACGTCCGGAGCCCGCCAGCTGGCTTGCCGGCGGCCGCCGCATGTATCTCGACCGCATCGAGTGGCTGATCCAGCCCGACCCCGCCACCGCTGCGGCCGCGCTGCAGAACAACGAGGTCGATTGGGTCGAAACGCCATCGCCCGACCTTGTCGCGTTGCTGGCAAAAAATAAAAGCATTCGCGTCGATGTTGCCGATCCCTTGGGCAACATCGGCTCGTTCCGCTTGAACCACCTGCACCCGCCGTTCAACAACGTCCTCGCCCGCCGCGCCGTGCAGATGGCGTTGAGCCAGGAGGACTACATGCGCGCCGTGGTCGGCGACGACGAAACCCTGTGGAAGCCGCAGCCGAGCTACTTCACCCCCGGCACCGCGCTCTACAGCGACGCCGGCGGCGAGCCGCTGAAGGGCGAGCGCGACTATGCCGGCGCCAGGAAGCTGTTGGCCGAGGCCGGCTACAACGGCGAGAGGGTCGTCCTCATCGTCGCAACCGACGTCGCCATCACCAAGAACCAGGGCGACGTCACCGCCGACCTGCTCAAGAAGATCGGCATGAACGTCGATTACCAGTCGCTCGACTGGGGCACCGTCGGCCAGCGCCGCGCCAAGAAGGACCCGCCGAGCCAGGGCGGCTGGAACATCTTTCACACCTGGCATGCCGGCGCCGACTGCGTGAACCCGGCGCCTTATCCGGCACTCGATGCCAGCGGCGACACCGCCTGGTTCGGCTGGCCAAAGTCGGATGACATCCAATCGAAGATCGCAGATTGGTATTCGGCGCCCGACATCGCCGCCGAGAAGGCGGCCACCGCCGCGATCAACAAGGCCTCGATGGAGTTCGTCACCTATTTGCCGACCGGATTCTTCCAGATGAAGCAGGCCTGGCGCGACAGCGTCACTGGCGTCGTCCGCGCGCCGTTCCCGCTGTTCTGGGACGTGAAGAAGGCCTGACGCCTTGTTCGGCTATCTCACCCGACGGGTTCTCGCCACCATCCCGGTAATGCTGCTGGTGGCGCTGTTCGTGTTCAGCCTGCTCTATATCGCCCCCGGCGATCCGGCGGCGATCATCGCCGGCGACCAGGCGACGCCCGAGGATGTCGATCGCATCCGCGCCTCGCTCGGCCTCGACCGGCCGTTTCTGGTACGATTCCTCGAATGGCTGTGGCATGTGCTGCAGGGCGACCTTGGCACCTCGATCTTCACCAACCTGCCGGTCACTCACATGATCGCGCAACGTATCGAGCCGACCCTGGCGCTGATGCTGCTGACCCTGATCCTGTCCCTGTCGGTGGCGATCCCGATGGGCGTGGTGGCCGCCTGGAAGCACGGCACCTGGATCGACCGCGCCGTGATGTGCCTGGCGGTGTTCGGCTTCTCGACCCCGGTGTTCGTCGTCGGCTACCTGCTCGCCTACGTTTTTGCCCTGTGGCTCGACTGGCTCCCCGTGCAGGGCTATACGCCGATCGCCCAGGGTTTTCTGCCATTTATCCGCAACCTGATCCTGCCCGCGGTGTCGCTCGGGCTGATCTACATCGCGTTGATCGCCCGCATCACCCGGGCGACGATGCTGGAGGTACTGTCGCAGGACTACGTCCGCACCGCCCGCGCCAAGGGCGTGGCGCAGAAGCAGATCCTGTTCGTGCACGCGCTGAAGAACGCCGCGGTGCCGATCGTGACCGTGGTCGGCATCGGCGTGGCGCTGCTGATCGGCGGCGCCGTGGTGACCGAAAGCGTGTTCGCCATCCCAGGGCTTGGCCGGCTGACGGTGGACGCCATCCTGCGCCGTGACTACCCGGTGATCCAAGGCGTCGTGCTGCTGTTCAGCTTCCTCTATGTGCTCGTCAATCTGGGCGTCGATCTGCTCTACACCCTGTTCGATCCGAGGATCCGCTATTGAGCGTCACCCATCCCGACTTCGCCGAGGCACCCGCGCTGCGGGAAATCCTGCCGGCGGTAAAATCCCGCAGCTCGTTCGGCAGGCTTTTCCGCCGCTACCCGACCGTCGTCGTCGGCGGCGCGCTGCTGCTGGTGATGCTGTTCATCGCTGTCGCGGCACCCTTGCTGGCAACCGTCGATCCAACCGCGCTCGCCCCCGCAAAACGCCTTCGCGCGCCCTCGGCGATCTACTGGTTCGGCACCGATATGCTCGGCCGCGACATCTATTCGAGGGTGTTGTACGGCTCGCGCGTTTCGCTCGCGGTCGGCTTCTCGGTCGCGGTCATCGCCTCGGTTGTCGGCACCTTCATCGGCGTCGTCGCCGGCTTCGTGCGTGGGCTCGATGCAATCATCATGCGGGTGATGGACGGGCTGATGTCGATCCCGCCGATCCTGCTGGCGATCGCGCTGATGGCGCTGACCCGCGGCTCGGTCGGCAACGTCATCGTCGCCATCTCGCTCGCCGAGTTCCCCCGCGTCTCCCGGCTTGTGCGTGGCGTGGTGCTCAGCCTGCGCGAACAACCCTATGTCGAGGCCGCGATCGCCTCGGGCACGCGGGTGCCGAAAATCATCTGGCGCCACATCCTGCCCAACACCCTGGCGCCGCTGATGGTGCAGGCGACCTACATCTGCGCTTCGGCGATGATCACCGAATCGATCCTGTCGTTCATCGGCGCCGGCACCCCGCCGACCATCCCGAGTTGGGGCAACATCATGGCCGAGGGCCGCGCGCTGTGGCAGGTCAAGCCCTACATCGTGTTCTTCCCGGCGGCCTTCCTGTCGGTCACGGTGCTCGCGGTCAACCTGCTCGGCGACGGCATGCGCGACGCGCTCGACCCGCGGCTGGCCAAACGCCTGTGAGCCTGCTCGAGGTCGAGAACCTGCAAACCCATTTCGGCACGCCCGACGGCATCGTCCGCGCCGTCGAGGGCCTGTCGTTCCACATCGAAGCCGGCGAGACCCTGGCCATCGTCGGCGAAAGCGGCTGCGGCAAGTCGGTCACCTCGATGTCGATACTCCGGCTGATCGCGACGCCGCCCGGGCGCATCGCCGGCGCCATCCGGTTCATGGGCCGCGACCTGCTTTCACTGTCCGAGCCCGAGATGCGAAAGCTGCGCGGCAACGACATCTCGATGATCTTCCAGGAGCCGATGACCTCGCTCAACCCGGTACTGACGGTCGGTCAGCAAATCGGCGAAACTTTCGAGCTGCACCAGGGCATGAACACCAAGCAGGCCTTTTCCCGCGCCGAGGATATGCTTGCACTCGTCGGTATCCCGGCACCCGGGCGCCGGGTGCGCGAGTATCCGCACCAGCTATCGGGCGGCATGCGCCAGCGCGTGATGATCGCCATGGCGCTCGCCTGCAACCCGAAGCTGCTGATCGCCGACGAGCCGACCACCGCGCTCGACGTCACCATCCAGGCGCAGATTCTCGATTTGATGCGTGACCTGAAAACCCGGCTCGACAGCGCCATCCTGCTGATCACCCACGACCTCGGCGTCGTCGCCGAGATGGCCCAGCGCGTCGTCGTCATGTACGCCGGCCGCAAGGTCGAGGAAGCCCGGGTGCGCGACATCTTCGCCCGCC
>JAYTTA010000441.1:0-4155 GCA_043745345.1 Acetobacteraceae bacterium
GACCTGATGGGTGCGCGAGGCCTACCGATCTGCGATGATCTGACAGCGGACGTGCTTCGCCGGCTGGCGCGGCGCGAGCCCGATCGCCCGGCATCTGGGCAGATGTTCGCCATCGCCAACGCCCTGGAGGGGATGGGCCGGGCCGAGGCGGCGCGGCTGGCGGGCGACGAGCACGCGGTGATGGGGCTCGACCAAGCCGGCTGGCATGGCACCCGCTCCTTGCGCGTGCCCGACAACGTCATTCTGGTGCCGCTGCCGTCCTACTCGCCCGAGCTCAACCCCGTAGAACGGTTGTGGCTGTATCTGCGCGAAAGGCATCTATCCCACCGCCTGCTCGCCGACTACGACGCCATCGTCGAAGCCTGCTGCCAAGCCTGGAACAAGCTAGCCTCAGAACGCGTCAGCAGACTTTGCAACTATTCATACATCCAACAAGTCAGCCTATGAGCGCGGCGGTTTGAGATGGCGCGCAGGCATCACAAGCCGGAGGAGATCGTCGCCAAGTTGCGTCAGGTCGAAGCGCTGGTTGGTCAAGGCAAGCCGGTGGCGGACGCGGTGCGGACGATCGGGGTGACGGAGGCGACCTACTACCGCTGGCGTGCCGAGTTTGGCGGTTTGAAGCTGGACCAGGTTCGTCGGCTGAAGGTCCTGGAGCCGGAGAACGGCCGCTTGCGGCGGGCGGTGGCCGACCTGACGCTGGAGAAGCTGGTGTTGAAGGAATCCGCCTCGGGAAACTTCTGAGCGCTGCCCGTCGTCGGGCGTGCGTTGCGCACGTCGCGGCCAAGCTGGACGTCTCGGAGCGGTTTGCCTGCCAGGTGCTGGGTCAGCACCGCTTGACGCAGCGCAAGCCTCCTGGAGCGGCCGACGACGAGGCGGCGCTGACAGCGGCGATCCTTGACTGGGCACGGCAGCATGGGCGCTACGGCTACCGTCGGGTGACGGCCTTGCTGCGGGTCGGTACAGCGATGCCGGAGATGGAGGGTTGATAAACCAACACCCGTTTAGGCGCGCCTCGTTCTCATTAATCCAGTTGTCGGCCTTGGCGGTGGCATCGCGCTGAGTCTCGGCGGCGGTCGCGTCAAAGCTGACGTTGCAAGGCGGCTTGACAAGGTTCGCCCCGGGCAATGCATTACACCACGATTGCCAATGTGCACGGCGCTGCTGGGCCTCGCCCACTTCCTAGCCTCGATGCTCGAATGAGCGGTCTAATTTCACTCTCTCAAGATATGCGCAGGGCGCTTGGCTGCATTCAGAAAACGGGGTCCGCAGTGCGTCCGCGTCCAACCCTATACGTTGCGATTACAAACCGTAAATCTGATAACTCATTGAAATCTTGGCGCGCCCGGAAAGACTCGAACTTCCAACCCCCAGATTCGTAGTCTGGTGCTCTATCCAATTGAGCTACGGGCGCAACCGAGTGCGGCGATGTAGCCGAACTGGGTGAGTACAGCAAGGCCGGGGCTCTGCCCTGGACCCGCCAAAGGGCTAGCCCTTTGGAAACCCTCTACTTTAGCGGATCAGCTTGTCTAGTTCGCGCAGAATGGACTCGCCCATTACCGAGGTTCCCACCTTGGCCGTGCCGGTCGCCATCACGTCGGCGGTGCGCAGCCCGCTGGCCAGGACCTTGGTGCAGGCCTGCTCGATCAACGCGGCGTCCTCCTCCATGTCGAAGGAGTAGCGCAGCAGCATGGCGAAGCTGAGGATCTGGCCTATCGGGTTGGCGATCCCCTTGCCGGCGATGTCGGGCGCGCTGCCGTGGATCGGCTCGTACAGCGCGTGCCGCCGGCCGGACTTGTCAGGCGCGCCGAGCGTCGCCGAGGGAAGCATGCCCAGGCTGCCGGTCAGCATCGAGGCCAAATCCGACAGCAGGTCGCCGAACAAATTGGAGGTCACGATCACGTCGAACTGCTTCGGGTGGCGGACCAGCTGCATGGCGCAGTTATCGGCGTACATATGTGACAGCTCGACCTCCGGATATTCCCGCTCGCCCAGGGCCGTCACGACCTGGCGCCAGAACAGTCCGGACTGCATGACGTTGGCCTTCTCCACGCTGCACAGCCGGTTCTGCCGCTTCCGTGCCAGCTCGAAGCCGACCCGCGCCACGCGCTCAATCTCGTGCGTCGTGTAGGTTTCAGTGTCGTAGCCGCGCTTCTGGCCGTCGGCCATCGTCTCGACGCCGCGCGGCTCGCCGAAATAGATGCCCCCGGTGCTTTCGCGCACGATCATCAGGTCGAGGCCGCGGATGATGTCTGGCTTCAGCGTGGAGGCGTTGACCAGCGGGTCCAGCACGATCGCCGGGCGCAGGTTGGCGAACAGGTCGAGTTCCTTGCGCAGCCGCAGGATGGCGATCTCGGGCCGCATGTCGAAGCCGAGCTTGTCCCATTTCGGACCGCCGACCGAGCCGAACAGGATGGCGTCGGCAGCGCGCGCGCTGAGCATCGTCTCGTCGGAGATCGGCGTGCTGCGGGCATCGATCGAGGCACCGCCGACCAGATCCTCGGTGATATCGAACGCGACCATGCGGCGGCGGTCCATCCAGTCGATGACGCGGCGGACCTCGCGCATCACCTCGGGGCCGATGCCATCGCCTGGCAGTATCAGTAGCTTCTTGTTGGCCAGCATTTTATTTCCCCCTTTAGGAAGGCCAGGGCTTTGCCCTGGACCCGCAAACGGACTAGTCCCTTTGAACCCGTCACTTAGGTGTGGCGCCACCGGGGGCGCTGCCCCGGCGGGGTTAGGGGCAGAGCCCCATGCTTGCTTAAATCGCCGCGATTACCGGGATCCAATCCTGCCGCCCAGCCTCGAATTCGTCGATCTTGATCCCGTGCTGCAAAGTTTGCCCGATATCGTCCAGGCCATTCAACAACAGATGTTTTCTGAACGGATCAATCTCGAAGGGAATCTCCTCGCCGCTCGGCCGCACCACTACTTGGCGCGCGAGATCGACCGTGATGCGTGCGTTGCCGCCCATGCGACTATCCTCCATCAGCAGGTCGCAAATGGTCCGCGGCAGGCGAACCGGCAAAACACCGTTCTTGAACGAGTTGTTGTAGAATATGTCAGCGAAGTCCGGCGCGATGATGCAGCGTATGCCGAAATCTAGCAGCGCCCAGGGTGCATGCTCGCGAGACGAACCACAGCCGAAGTTCTCGTGCGCAATCAGGATCTCGGCATTCCGGAACGGCTCGCGGTTGAGCACGAAGTCGGACCGCTCTGCACCCGCGGCGTCATAGCGCAGTGTGTCGAACAGATGCACGCCGAGCCCGGTGCGCTTGATGGTCTTCAGGAACCGCGCCGGGATAATCTTATCGGTGTCGACGTTGGCCATCGGCAGTGCTGCGGCAACGCCGGTGGTGGTGGTGAACTTTTCCATGGCGCTAAGCCATCCCGCGGACATCGACCAGCCGGCCGGTGACGGCGGCGGCGGCGGCCATGGCGGGCGAGCAAAGGTGAGTACGCCCGCCGGGCCCCTGGCGGCCCTCGAAATTGCGGTTCGAGGTGCTGGCGCAGCGCTGGCCAGGCCTGAGCTTGTCCGGGTTCATGCCGAGGCACATCGAGCAGCCCGCCTCGCGCCATTCGAACCCGGCGGCGATCAGGATGTCGGACAGGCCCTCGGCTTCGGCCTGCTTCTTGACCAGCCCGCTGCCCGGCACAACCAGCGCCTGCACACCGGGTGCGACGTGCCGGCCGCGGGCGACGGCGGCGGCGGCGCGAATATCCTCGATGCGTCCGTTGGTGCAGCTGCCGATGAACACGACATCGATCGGCAGGCTGTCGAGCCGCTGGCCGACCGTCAGGCCCATATACTCGACCATGCGCTCCAGCTGGGCGCGCTTGCCCTCATCGGCTTCCAGGGACGGATCGGGCACAACGCCGTCAATCGGCACCACGGCCTCCGGGTTGGTTCCCCACGTAACCATCGGCGTGATCGCGCCGGCGTCGATTTCAACAATGGTATCGTAATGCGCGCCTGGGTCGGAGGGCAGGGTGCGCCAGTATTCGACTGCGCGATCAAGCGCCTCTCCCTTTGGCGCGTAAGGGCAACCGCGGACATATGAAAAAGTAATTTCATCCGGTGCGATCATTCCCGCCCGCGCGCCACCTTCGATGGTCATGTTGCAGACCGTCATGCGGCCAGCCATGTCAAGGTTTCGA
>JAYTTA010000442.1:0-4135 GCA_043745345.1 Acetobacteraceae bacterium
CCTGTCCCGGCTTCGGCACCGGCAGGCCGGCTACATCGGCGCCGAAATAGGCCTGTGGAAACGAGGGCGGCGCGTCCATCGCAAGTTCCTGGCGGGTGACGCAGGCGATGGTCCGGGAGTACACCTCCGGCCACAGGATCGCTCCATCCAGCGCCTGCAATAGGCAGTCGTCATAGACCGTGAACTCGCGGCCGGCGCCGCAGCCGAACGAGGGCCGGTCGCCGCTGGCGGCGGTCAGAATGATCCGGTTGGGTCGCGCCATGGGGACGGCCGCGAAGCCGCCGGTGAAGCAGCCCGAGACGATGACCACGGTCGGCGCATTGCCGCAGCCGCGGGTCAGGGCGCCATCCAGCGCCGCCGGCGTGAGATAGGAGCGTGACGCGGTAAGCGCCAGGCCGCGTTCGAACGTGCCGTGCGAGGTGGCATAGACGAAACAACCTTTTCCTGGCGCTGCACGCAGCCCGGCAATGGCATCGAGGATACGGCCTAGCCTTGCCACGTTGCCGCCGCCCTGCCTCACGACGTCGAGGTCGGCGCTCAACAGGCGGATGTCGGATGGGGCGACCTGATCGCCGGCCAGGCGCTTACGCATCGCACGGGTGGCGTTGTCGAACACCGGCAGGCTGCCATCGCCGGCCACCAGCACGGCGTTGTAGTGCCATATCCCGGCCGGTGCCGGGTCGGGACCCGCGGCACAGACGGTAAGCAGTGCCAGCAGCCCTGTCCAACACCTAGCCTGCCGGATCCACCGGCCTTGCGCGCTCGCTCGCATCAAGCGAAACGGTTAGATTTGGGAAATCCGTTCGGCGGCATTCTTCCGACGTGGCCGCGCTCGCCGAGCCAGTCGCGAAGATTGGTTTCGTTGCGGAATTTTTCACCGAGCCGCCAGGTCAATCCGTCAACCAGGCGAAACACTCGCGCATCCGACAGCCCGCCATCCCTGTAGCGCTGCAGGATGACGCCGGCGCCACGCGACAGCTCCGGCACCTGCTCGATCGGGAACACCAGCATCTTTCTCCCCGTGCCAATCACCGCGACATGGTCGCCGGCTGCCGGCACGCAGATCACCGCCTCCTCGTCCGGCTTGAGGTTCAGGATGGTTTTTCCCGTGCGTTTCTCTGCCACCAGCTCGGCGCCGGCGACGATCAGGCCGCGCCCGGCGGACGACGCGACCAGGTATTTTTCCGCGGGGGTCAGAACGAACAAGGCGGCGACATCGTCCTCGTTGGTCAGCTCGACCAGCAGCCTTATGGCCTGGCCGTCGCCGCGGCCACGCGGCAGGTCGGCGGCGCGCACCGTGTAGGCGCGGCCGTTGGTGCCGAACAAGCACAGCCGATCGGTGGTCTGGCACGGAAGAAGCAACTTGAGAGTATCGCTTTCCTTGAATTTCAGCTCGGCGCCATCGGCCAGATGGCCTTTCACGGCGCGTATCCAGCCCTTCTCAGACAGCACCACGGTGATCGGCTCACGCTCGACGAAGGCGTCGTTGGAGACCTCGATCGCATGGGGCGGCAGGCCCAATTCGGTGCGGCGGGCGCCAAGCCTGCCAGCGCCGAACTTATTCGCCGTATCGGAAATCTCCTCGGATATCCGCTTCCAGCGGAGCCTGTCGCTGCCGAGCAGCGCCTCGATTGCTTTCTGCTCCCTGGTCAGGGTGGCGTGCTCGCGGCGGATTTCTATTTCCTCCAGCCGGCGCAGGCTGCGCAGGCGCATGTTGAGCACCGCCTCGGCTTGGAGGTCGGAAATCTCGAAACGCCGGATCAGCGCCGGCTTAGGTTCATCGTCTTCACGAATAATCCGGATGACCTCGTCGAGGTTGAGGTAGACGGCGAGGTAGCCGTCGAGCACCTCCAGCCGCCGGGTGATCGCGGCCAGCCGATGGTTGGACCGGCGCACCAGCACCTCCAGCCGGTGGTCGAGCCAGGCGCGCAGCACGTCGAGCAGCCGCATAACCCGCGGCGTGCGGGTGGCGTCGAGCACGTTCATGTTAAGCGAGAACCGGCTTTCCAGGGGGGTCGCGCGAAACAGCGTCTCCATCAGCATGACGGCGTCGACGGCGCGGGTCTTCGGCTCCAGCACCAGGCGGATATCCTCGGCGCTCTCGTCGCGGATGTCGCCGAGCAGCGGCAGCTTCTTCAGCTCCATCAGCTCGGCGATCTGCTCGATCAGCCGGGCCTTCTGGACCTGGTAGGGGATCTCGAACACCACGATCTGCCAGGCACCGAGTTTCCCCTTCTCCACCCGATACTGGGCGCGGACGCGAAAGCCGCCGCGGCCGGTCTCGTAGGCGGACAGGATCGCGGCGCGGTCCTCGACCATTAGCCCGCCGGTCGGGAAATCTGGCCCCGGCATGTGGACCAGCAGGTCGGCGGTGGTGGCTTTGGGATTGGCGATCAGGTGCAGGGCGGCGGCGCAAACCTCGCCGGCGTTGTGCGGCGGGATCGAGGTCGCCATGCCAACCGCAATCCCGGCCGAGCCGTTGGCCAGCAGGTTCGGAAAGGCGCCGGGCAGCACGACCGGCTCGTGCTCCTCGCCGTCATAGGTCGGGCGGAAATCGATCGCATCCTCGTCGATGCCGGCCAGCAGCGCCTTGGCGACCTCGGTCAATCTTGCCTCGGTGTAGCGCATGGCGGCCGCGTTATCGCCGTCGATGTTGCCGAAGTTGCCCTGGCCCTCGACCAGGGGGAAGCGCGCGGCGAATTCCTGCGCCAGCCGCACCAGCGCGTCGTAGATCGAGGCATCGCCGTGCGGGTGGAATTTGCCCATCACGTCGCCGACGACCCGGGCGCATTTCTTGAACGCCGCCGCGGGGTCGAGCTTGAGCTGGTGCATGGCGTAGATCAGCCGGCGATGCACCGGCTTCAGCCCGTCACGCACGTCGGGCAGCGACCGCGACATGATGGTCGACAGCGCGTAGGCAAGATAGCGCTCGCTCAGCGCGTCCGACAGGCTAGCGTCTTCTATCCGTCCGATCAGGTCGTCAGGCATCTTTCTGTTCCGTATCGTGTTTGTCGGAGCCGCCATTTCCGGAGGCTGGGGCAAGCGCGGCAACGCGGTCGTACAGCATCCGGCGGGCCTGTGGCAGGTCCCTGTTCTGGTGGCCGAAGGCATCGCGTTCCAGGAAATACCCGGTCAGGCGCAGACCGTCGCGCCAATCCGCGGGGTCCGAGCCGTTGGCGCCGGTGAGGAAGCCGGGCAGCTTCAGCAGCCGGTGCTGCCATGCAGTGGAGGCCGCTTCGGTAACGGCGCGGCCGGTGCGGGGCGAGACGAAGGCAAGGCCCGCGACTTCCCCGGTCATCGCGCAGGCGGACAAATCCAACCCGTAGCCGAGGTCCGACAGCAGGGCGGCCTCCCACCGCACTACATCCGGCAGCATCCCGGTGCCGAGCGGCATGCGTGGTACCAGAGCAAGCAGACCTTGAAAAACCCGCTCATGCGGTTCGCGCTCCGGCAATGCCCCCTCGGCGACCGCGCAGATGGAAGAAAGCATCGCAAGCGCGAGGGGATCGTCCATCACCATCGCCGCCCCGGCATGAACGAGCTCGCCGGTGAAGTTGCCAAGCTGGTCGGCAAGGCGCGCCACCCAGCGTACCAGAACCAGGTTGCCGGGCTGCCAGGTCGCGGCATTGGCGCGAGAATTGCCGCCGCGCACCAGGCCGCGATGCAGCCCGTGCACCTCGGTCATCAGGGTAATCACCGCGTCACCCTCGCCGAACGGGCGTGCGTCGAGCACGATGGCGGGGGCTTCCCATTCCATGCGGCTTAAAACTCCTGTTTCGAAGGCTGGCGGCTTTCAATTTCGCGCCGGTGCGACATTTGTAGCAGATACGGAGAGATGGGGGCGACATGGCCGCGAGACACGACATGGCAATGGTGATGACGCTGGCGGCGCTGCTCGCCGGCTGTGAAACCGTGCCACCGCAGACGCCAGCGGCGGAACTGACGTCGTTGAAGACGGCGGCGGATTGCAGCAGCGCACTGCCGACATTCGGCCGGTTCCTCTATCCTGGGCAGAGCCCACGGGACGCCGAATACATCCCACCCAACGGGAGCATGGTGCTACGCAATGACGGCGGCTGGTGCGTGATCCGCAATGTCTCGACGTTCAACGGCTCGGTCGGCGTCCCGGACATGG
>JAYTTA010000443.1:0-4135 GCA_043745345.1 Acetobacteraceae bacterium
CCGACATCGGTGCCGACATACCAGGTGTTGGCGGCGTCGAGCGGATCGAGCAGGATCGTATTGACGGGGACATTTTTCAGATTACCGCTCTTGTCAGTCCAAGTGGTGCCGCCGTCGGGCGAGTAGTAAACATGGCCGCTGGTGGTGCTGAATCCCTGGAAGGTCGCCCACACGCGCGCCGGTGTGGCCGGGTCGAAGACGATCCGGGAGATGTAACGGTTGGGCAGCGTCCCAGTGCGGTTGTTCCAGGTCGCGCCGGTGTCGCTCTCCAAGAAGGCGCGCGGATAGGCGTTGGCGACATAGAAAGGACCCAGAACGCCGCTGCTCGGATTGTTGATCGCCAGCTTCGAGACATAGCTGCTGGCAGTAATGCCGGCGAGATTGGAGGCGAACGAGGTCCAGGCCGGGCAGACGCAAGAGGTGGTGCAGATGCAGTTCGCGCACCCGCCGGAAAAATCGCAATAGTAGAGCCCCTGCGCGCCATGCCAGATCCGGTCGTTCCCGGTCGTGCCGATCCATGGGGCATAGAACTCCGCTGATTCGCTCGCGAAGGAGCCCGCGTTCGCGATCTGGTTCCAGATGGCGCCCGCGTCGGTGGATTTGTAGCCGGTGTTGGTGATATAGGTGGTGAAGCCGCCGTCGTAAACGGCGCTACCGGCGACCGTTGGCAACCATCCGCTGGCGCCGCCATCGCCGCCGATCTTGGCGACCCACTGCGGCGCGCCGCTGTAGAGGATCGTGCCATTATCCTGCAACCCGCCGATCGCCTGGTTCGGCTGGTCGGGGCGCACCGCGAGATCCATGAATTCCGTGATGGCGAGGTTACCGACCTTGTTGGTGAAGGTGTTCGCCGCGACGCTGTAAGCCCACAGCCCGCCATCGCTGGCTTCGTAGATCGTGGCCGTGGCGCCGCTCCCGCTGATGGCGAGGGCGTGTTGATCCGAGTGCATGTTGCCGCCGTAGTAATTGTTCGAATCATCGAACGCGGCGCTACGGTTGGTCCAAGTGGCGCCGCTGTCGGCCGAGGTCCAGAAGTCACGCCCCAGCATGTAAACCCGCGTCGCGTCGGCCGGATCCACATACAATTCGTGGTCGTAGCCGCACTGGCCGAGGCAGCCGCCGGTGGGGCCGGGCGTGGCGCCAGGCAGGACGAAGGTCGCGCCGCCATCGGTGGAGACATAGACGCCCGGATAATTGAGACTGCCCGCAAGGCCGTCACCCGATTGCACGGAAATATAGATCCGCCCGCTGCCGGCGCAACTGGAATGCTGAACCGTGATCTTGCTGTTGCCGGTGAAGGCCGGCAGGCCGCCCGCAGCGGCAGCGCTCCAGGTGGCGCCGCCATCTGTGGAGCGGTTGATCGAGTGGTCGCGATAATTGACCGTCCAAAGATTCGCGGGGCATCCGCTCTCGATAGCCAGGCTGCGGAACTCTGCCTGGTTGCCGCCGCTGGGGATTGCCGCCTTGCCCCAGGTCGTGCCGCCGTCGGTAGTGCGATAGATGTAGTCGTAGTAACCCGGCCCCGTGAGGTCAATCCGGTACCAGGTGGCGACGGTGACATTGAGGGGGTTGGCCGGATCCACGACGAGCTTGGACAGGATGGTGCCATTCTGGATGCCGTTGGCCGCGGTGCCATTGTCCACCCGCGCCCAGGTGAGACCGGCGTCGATGGATTTCATCACCCCCTGCCCCCAGAAGGAACTGTCATCGTCGCCGGTCGCGGCATAGACGATGTTGCCGTTGGAGGGGGCGAACTGGATGTCGCCGATGACCAGCGATGGGAGGAGATCGCCTACCGCCGTCCAAGTGGGCGGGTTGGCGGTGGCGTTGGCGGTGCGCCAGATGCCGCCGCGTGACGAGCCGATGAGCACGATGTCGGGATTGGTCGGATGCACCGCGACCGCGCTGATGCGGCCGGCGACATTGCCGAAGGTGAGGTACGAGATGGTGTTGTTGATCGGCGCCGGCCCGGCCTCCGCCCACGGCCCGCTGGGGATTGCATCCGGCAGTTGCGGCACACCGGCCGCGCTGAGCGCGGTGCGCGCGGCGTGACGGGCGCGAGCCGCTTCGCGTCCCTGCATGTAAACCGCCGCCGCCGCCCCGTAGGCGCCGGGCGGAATGGTGCGGTTCGGGTAGGTGCGCTGGCGGAGAAACCATTCCTGCCGCGCTTCCGGGTCATCCTGCGCGGCGCTCTTGATGTCGCGCGGCACCGGTTTGCCGAAGCGTTCGCCGGGCGCGTGGCCCGGCGTCACCGCCGGGGCGGGCTTGACGGGATCGGCGGCGCTCGCAAGCAGGGAAACGAGCGCGAAAGCCAGACCGCCTGATAATTTCAGCATGCGCATGATGGCCCTCCTAAGGGGTGAGCTAAATATAGAGCAACGGCAAGCCCGGCGCAAGTGCGAAGCAAGCCCGTTAATCGAGGTAATGGGCTTTTGCGCAGCGGGTCTTGTCAATCCGTAGCACGATTGCGGCCACCTGAGTCGTGCGCGGCTGGGCTCACTTCTTGCCCGGCGGATTCGCGCCCGGCTTGCTCACCGCCGGGTTTGATCCGGTTTTACGCACCGCTTCAACATTGGATTTTTTCGGGCTATCCGGCGGCGGCGCGGGGGCGGCTTTGAAGGCGATGATGCCTTTGTCTTTCATGTTCTTGAGCGCGCGGCGGGCGTCCAGTTCCGGGATCGGGGTGATCTTGAGAATCGAGCGGACGCTGTAGTTGCCGTCCAGGCGCGAGACCAGAAATCCCTCTTGCGGCGACAGCGCCTGATTGGACAGGTGGGCCAGCGACCCCACCAGCACCGGGATGCCGTCGAGCGGAATTTCCTTGTCCCAATCGACCTTGGTCTTTTCGTCGCAGGCGGCGAGCATGTTGCGCGCCTCTTCCACGAACAAGCCTTTCTGGATCAGGAAATGGCACAAATTCCCGGCCTGCGCATATTGTCCAGCGGCAAAGGCCTGCACGGTCTTGCTGAAGATTTGCTGATGCACCGACTTTTGCCATTCCTGCTCGGCGTCAGGCCGGGCGGCGACGACTTTCGCCGAGCCGGCTTCAATCAGCGCCATGGCGGCGGCCAGCAGGTCATATTCCAGCGCGTGCAAATCCAGGCCGATCGAGGCGAGATTGCGCGCGCCGTCCATCCGTTCGAAAATCGACAGCGCGAGCGGGTACTCCTCGGCGAGTTCCGCGCCGGGATAGACGCCGGTCATTTCCATCACGGCCTCCGTGCCGGGCAGGGCGGCCTTGATGCGCACGAATTCATCCTGTCGCCGGGTGCCTTCCATGATCAGGAAAGTGGCGTCAATGCTGGCTTCGCTCAGATCGCCGCCGAGGGTGTCGCCCTCGTAAAATTCAAATTCCGCAACTGGCCACAAAAACAGGCTGAAGACGGTCTCCTGAATTTTCGTCTGCAAGACTTCGTCGAGCTGTTCCTGCGTCACCGCGGCGATGGTGACCAGGATTTTGCCCAGCTTGATGCCGGTCTGTTCCTGAGTGGTCAGCGCCATCTCCAGCTGTTTTTCATTGACCAACGCGCGTGCGACCAAAAAGTGGCCGAGGTATTCGCGCGGGTCGCTCGAGGCCGCGGCGCTTACGCGTCCGTCGCGGAACCAGACTTTTTTGCTGACGCCGATGGGGCTGCGCACCTGCAGCATGCCGGTCTTGCGTCCCATGGCGAGCCACTGGAGCAGATCCGGCAAGGGCATGCCTGAAAAGGTGCCATTGAAGGCCATGGGTCATTTTCGCCGAAACGGACGGGCTTCGGCGTGAAACCCATCGGCGGCGGGAACCTCCGAACGGCCGGGGTGTTTAAAATGCCATGATGCTTCGTAAATATTCGCTTCGTATATCCGCATTGCCCCCACTCGTGGGTTTCTCGCTGCTGTCTATGCTTGCGCTATTTTCCGGCTGTAATCGCGCCAATTCGCGCGGCGCGTTTGAGGACAAGATGAATGTCATTGTCGGCGCGGTCAGCCGGGATGATCACGGCAATGGGCCTCTGTGCGATCAGTTGCTGCTGGCCCCGGCGGGCGGCTCCGGCGGACAGGCGGCGATGCATGTGATGGCAGACTATGTGCGCGTACGCGACGAATTGAAACGCGCCGCCCTCGCCGCCCAAGCGCCGGCCGACGCGGCGACCCC
>JAYTTA010000444.1:0-4119 GCA_043745345.1 Acetobacteraceae bacterium
GCGTCGCTCGCTCTGATTTCGCCACAGCCTGGGTTGAGAGGCGGCGCAAGCCGCTTTTCAACCGGGATGTGTCAAATAACTTTACACCGTCAACCGGACCGCCAACGCTCGCGACCGCCCATCCTTCGATGACAGTTGCAACATCCAGCCGCGTCGCCATAAACCCTACACCTTCACCTTCGGGATCGAGATCAGCCATGGCAACACAACCCACACGCTTCACCGGCCCGCAAACCCCCGAGGCTCTCGCCCAGGAACGCCAGAAATTCTTTGGCGGCGTCATGAACTTCGGCACCGGTGTGGTCATCGCGATCGTCGTGCTATTGGCGTTGATGGGTATCTTCCTGACCTGAAAGGCGCAAATCGCGCCTGAGCTACCCGTCATCGAAGTGGAACCTGACATGCAGCTTGGACGCTTGGGCGTTTGGTATGCGATCGGCCGCATGACGACGGCGGACGAGATCGGCCGGTTCATAGCCACCGTCGAGAAGCTCGGCTACTCGGCGCTGTGGTATCCGGAATCCACCGACTACGAATCGTTCTCGCTCGCCAGCTTCATGCTGGCGCGCTCGACGCAACTGAAGATTGGCAGTTCGATCGCCAACATCTACGCCCGCGACGCGTTCACCTCACGCCGCGGCCTGATCACCCTGACCCAGCTTTACGACAGCCGGTTCATCCTGGGCCTCGGCGTCAGCCATGCGCCGATGGTGGAGGGGCTGCGCGGCCACACCTACGGCAAGCCGCTGCCGGCGATGCGCGACTACCTCGACCTGATGCACAAGGATCAGAAGAACACCGGCGACTGGCAGGTGATGCTTGCCGCCCTCGGCCCGCTCATGGTGAAACTGTCGTTTGAGCGCACGATGGGTCCTCTACCCTATAACACGACGCCCGAACACACACGCCAGGCCGCCGCCATCATGCCCGCCGGCCGCCATCTCGCGGTCGAACAGAAATTCACCATCGAGACCGATCCTGCCCGCGCCCGCGCCCTCGGAAGACTGGAATTGGGCCGCTACATGGTGCTGCCAAACTATCGCAGCCACTGGCTGCGGATCGGTTTCACCGAGGCCGACCTTGCCGATGGCGGCTCCGATAAGTTCATCGACGCGATGGTCAACTGGGGCGACGTCGCCTCGGTTAAACGCCAAATCCAGGCCCACTTTGAGGCGGGTGCCACGCATGTGTGCATCCAGCCGGTGCATGAAGCCGGCAATTTCGCCGCACGCGACGCGATGCTGAAAGCCATGGCGAATACTTGATTCCGTAGGCAAGAACGCACGGGGCTCTCCTCCAAACCCTGCAAAGGGGCAGTCGCCCCTTTGAGCCCTCTTCCTTAGGTCGGGCGCACCGGGGCGCTTCCCCGGCGGGATTTGGGGCGGCGGCCCATGCTTGTTTCTTCTGTAATTTCCTGCGTATGGCGCTTAAGGAACACCCGCAATCATTTAAGGACGACTCGATGGCAATCACCATGTTTCAGGCTTCCGTGCCGGTCTGCCGCCAGTTGTTAGGGGCGCTGGACGGGGTTCTGGCCAAGGCCGAAGCGCACTGCGCCGCAAAGAAGATCGAGGAAGCGGCGCTGCTAGGAGCCCGGCTTTATCCCGACATGTTCCCACTCGCCCGCCAGGTCGCGGTTTCGACGTTGTTCGGCCGGCTGACGCCTGGACGTCTGGCCAGTGTCGAGCTGCCGGATTTCTCGGCGGCGCTGACCAGCTTCGCCGAATGCCGGACACGGGTTGCTGATTCGCTGGCCTTCATCGGCACCCTGACCGCCGAGCAGATCGACGGTACCGAGGACCGCGAATATACGTTTCCCGCCGGCGGCAAGCCGCGGACTTTTACCGGACTGAGCTACTTGCAAGGCTTCGCGCTGCCCAACTTCCACTTCCACACCGCCTGCGCCTACATGATCCTGCGCCACAACGGCGTGGAGCTCGGCAAGGCGGACTATATCGGCATCTCCTGAACTACCCGACGCGGTTAGCGATCAGTTCTTCCACCACCGCCGGATCGGCGAGGGTGGAGGTGTCGCCTAGGCCATCCACTTCACCAGCCGCGATCTTGCGCAGTATCCGGCGCATGATCTTGCCCGAACGGGTTTTTGGCAGGCCGGGCGCCCATTGGATGGCGTCCGGCGAGGCGATCGGGCCGATTTGGAGCCGCACATGCGCGACAAGCTCCTTTCGCAGAGCATCGGACGGATCGCAGCCGATATTCAGCGTGATATAGGCGTAGATGCCCTGGCCCTTGAGGTCATGCGGAAAGCCGACCACGGCCGCCTCGGCGACCATCTTGTGCGATCCCAGTGCACTCTCGACCTCGGCGGTGCCCATGCGGTGGCCCGACACGTTGATCACGTCGTCGACGCGGCCAGTGATCCAGTAGTAACCGTCGGCGTCGCGGCGCGCGCCGTCGCCAGTGAAGTACAGGCCCTTGAAAGTGGAAAAATAGGTCTGGATGAAGCGCTCATGGTCGCCATACAGGGTGCGCATGATGCCGGGCCAGGCGTCGGCGATGCAAAGGTTGCCCTCGGCCTCGCCGTGCAGCTCGTGGCCATCGGCATCAACCAGGATCGGGCGCACGCCGGGCAGCGGGCGGGTGGCGGAGCCGGGTTTCAACGCGGTGGCGCCAGGCAGCGGGCTGATCATGATGCCGCCGGTTTCGGTCTGCCACCAGGTATCGACGATCGGGCAGCGATGCTCGCCGACGACGCGGTCGTACCACAGCCAGGCCTCGGGGTTGATCGGCTCGCCGACGCTGCCGAGGATGCGCAGCGATTTGCGTGAGGTCTTTTGCACCGGCCCCTCGCCCTCGCGCATCAGGCTGCGGATGGCAGTAGGTGCCGTGTAGAAGATGTTGACCTGATGCTTGTCGACGACCTGCCAGAAACGGGAACTGTCGGGATAGTTGGGCACGCCCTCGAACATCAGGGTGGTGGCGCCGTTGGCGAGCGGCCCGTACAGGATGTAGGTGTGCCCGGTAACCCAGCCGACGTCGGCGGTGCACCAGAACACCTCGCCCGGGTGGTAGTCAAACACGATCTCATGCGTGTAGCTCGCCCATACCAGATAGCCGCCGGTGGTGTGCAGCACACCCTTGGGTTTGCCGGTGCTGCCAGAGGTGTACAGGATGAACAGCGGGTCCTCGGCGTTCATCTCCTCGGGCGGGCAAACCGGCGAGGCGGCGGCGCAAATGGAAGAAAAATCGTGGTCGCGGCCGGGCTGCATGGGCACGTCGCCGCCGGTGACGCGAACGACGACGACGTCGGACACGTCCGGGCAGGTTTTCAGCGCCTGATCGACATTAGCCTTCAGCGGCACACGCCTGCCGCCGCGGCGGCCCTCATCGGCAGTGATGAGCAGGGTGGAGCCGCAATCCTGCAGCCGGTTGGCCAGGCTGTCGGCCGAGAAGCCGCCGAACACCACCGAGTGAATTGCGCCGATGCGCGCACAGGCTTGCATGCACACCACCGCCTCAATCGACATGGGCATGTAGACAATAACGCGGTCGCCGCATTGAATGCCGCGAGACTTTAAGCCGTTGGCCGCGCGGCACACCTGACGGTGCAGTTCGCGGTAGGTGATGGTGGCAACCTTGCCGTCATCTGCTTCAAAAATAATGGCGGTCTTTTCCGGCTGTGTTTTAAGGTGACGATCCAGGCAGTTATACGACGCGTTCAACTCACCGTCGTGAAACCACTTGAAGAACGGCGGATTCGATTGATCCAGCGTTTGGGTAAACGGCTTGTGCCACAGCAATTCGCTGCGGGCCAGGCGCGCCCAGAAGCCTTCAAAATCATTTTCGGCCTCGGCGTACATCTTGCGGTACGCTTCCATGCCGGCAATATTGGCTTGTTTAACAAAGGCCTCGCTCGGCGGGAACAAACGGTCTTCATGCAATACGGATTCAATGGTGGACATGTAAAACTCCAGTAGGGCTTTGGTTGTGTTGATTGCGCGTCAGATTGTCGTCAGAGTACAGATTATTTAGTGCGCTCTTGCAAATAATAGCATCACTGCTGCTGTCAATGCCGGGAGGTGATTGCAAAAGTGCCGTGATGGCATCAAACCATGGTTCGACCTTCCGATCTTATTCACGCCGTCAATGAAACACCAC
>JAYTTA010000445.1:0-4119 GCA_043745345.1 Acetobacteraceae bacterium
GGGGGGCCATGCCGTTCATTCCGAACGTCACGTGTTTCCGGGCGACCGGACCCAGATCCGTGCGGCCTCGGTCGCCACGGCCTTCACGCTGATCCGATCACGGCTCTGACGCACGCGCGCATGAAGTCGTTCCTGTCGGGCCGGCCCCGGCTGGAGCAGGTCGCGCTGGTGGCGACGCTGCTGACGCCGATCTTGCTGATGCATGGCCACGCCGTCGCCGATGGGCTGATCGGTGTTGTCGACGTCTGTTTTCTGCTGCGGTGCGCCGCCGCAAATGACTGGCAATGGCTGCGGCACGGCTGGGTGCCGTTCGCGCTGGCTTGGTGGGGCTGGCTGGTCATTTGCTCGTTGCCCCTGCCCGCCTGGCACCTCGGCGAGAGCGGCACCGGGTCGCTGGTTCAGGCTGTGCTGGTCGCGCGGTTCCTGATCTTTGCCGCGGCACTCGAGTATTTCGTGTTGCGCGACAGCGACGCGCGACGATGGATGTGGGGCGTGCTGGTAGCCTGCGCCGCCTGGATCGCCGGGTCGTCGGTGATCCAGTTCGTGTTTGGACGCAACCTGTTCGGCTTTCCGCCAGGGGGCGATGGCGAGCTCACCGGACCGTTCGGAATGCCGCGCGCGGCGCCGCCGTTGAGCCGTATCCTGCTGCCGGTGCTACTGCCGATCGCCGCGGTTCTGCTGGCACGCCGCAAAGCCCTGCCCCGGCTTGGCGCCTATGCGCTGCTGCTCGGCGGCATGGGGGTGATGGTGCTGATCGGCCAGCGCATGCCGCTGCTGCTGACGGTGCTCGGCTTCCTGGTTGCCGGATTGCTGCTGCGCCAGTTCCGCGCCGCGATCTTTACCTCCGTCATCGCCGGTGCTGCCCTGGTTGCCGCCTCCGCCGTCGTGTCGCCGCCGACATACTTTCGACTTGTCGAAAAGTTCTCGGCCCAGATGGCGCATTTCGCCGCCAGCCCCTACGGCCAGCTTTATGCGCGGGCGACGGAAATCGGCCGGCAGAACCCGGTCACCGGGCGTGGATACGACACTTTTCGACGTTTCTGCACCGACCCGCGCTATTTTCGGCCTACCTTCGACGGTAGTCAGCTGGATGGCGGCGGGGCCGGTATCTGTGCCCAGCACCCACATAACTTCTATCTTCAGGCCTTTATCGAGTCCGGCGTGCCTGGGTTGGTGCTTTTTTGCATCCTTGCGGTCGCGTGGCTCCGCCCGCTGGCCGCCGGTTTGTGGCGCGATCCCGATCCGCTGCGAGTCGGGCTGTTCGCCGCGATTCTGATCCAGCTCTGGCCGCTTGCCTCGACCAGCGCCTTCACCTCAATGCCGATGGGCGGATGGTTCTTCCTGCTGCTTGGCATAGCGCAGGCCCACGCACGATGGAGGCCAGCATTCTGAAAGGATTGCAGCGCGTCGCCGTAGTCCAGCCGCTGCCGGGCATCGGCGACATGATCTGGCACCTGCCGCATATCCGCGCCATCGCCGCGGCCGCGGGCGCGCCGGTGACAGTGATTGCCAAGCCGCGCTCGGCCGCGGACCAGCTGTTCGCGGCCGATCCGGCGATCGCCGACGTGATGTGGGTCGATCGCAACCCGGATCGCGGCGTTGGCCGGCATGACGGCATCGCCGGTCAGCTACGCCTGATCCGCGATTTGCGCCGGCGCCGGTTCGGCGCCGTGGTGCTGCTGCATCACAGCCACACCCTGGCGTTTTCTTTATTTCTTGCCGGCATACCGCAACGGCTCGGCTACGGGTTCGGCAGCCAGCGCTGGTTCCTAAACCGTGGCCCGCATCTGCCGCCATCCTGCCTGCCGCTGCATCCGTTCGATCAGGCGACCGAGTATCTTCGCATCAGCGGGATCGAGATGGCCGAGGCCGAGCCGCAGCTTCGGGTCGGCGATACGGCCCGCGCCGATCTCGACACAAGGCTGGCCGGGCGGCCGCGCCCGTTCGTGACCATCGGCATCGGCAGCTCGGAGCCCTACAAGCAATGGGGTGCGGACCGTTTTGCCGGCTTGCTGATCCGGCTGGCCGATGCCGGCTGGCCGACCCTGGTGCTGGTCGGCGGCCCAGCGGAAGCGGAACTCGCCGACGCCATCCGGTCGCGAATGGGCGTGCGGGCGGACAAACTGGTGACCGCGATCGGCTGGAGCCTGGCGGAGCTCGGCGCGCTGTTCGAGGCGGCGACGTTCTATGTCGGCAACGATACCGGCGTGATGAACATGGCCGCCGCCAGCGCCATTCCGACGTTCGGCCTGTTCGGCGCGACACCGCCGTTCCACCATGCCGGCCACATCGTGCCGGTGTTGCCGCCGGACCAGCGCATCGCCAGGGACGATGGCATGTCGAGGATCCGCGTTGATACCGTGGTGGACGCGATAACCCGGCACCGCAGCGGGCTGGGACCCTCCGGCGCATCGCCGGTGATCGCCGCCGCCGTTTCGTGCCGACTGTGCGGGCGCCCGGCGCGTTGCCTGGATGCTGACCATGCGGGCTATCAGGAGCCCGACCGGTTCCGGATTTTCGGCTGCGACGTTTGCGCTGTCCAGTTTGCCGAGCCGGCCGACGTGCCCGCCGGTCTGTACGAACATATCTACCGCAATGTCGCGGTGATGCCCGGCTACGCGCGATACTCGGGGTATGCCGCCGGGATCAAGGACCAGCCGGACCCGCTCAGCTGGCTGGCAACCCGGGAAGATGTCTACTGGTTCGTGGCCGAAAGTCTTCGCGCGCTCGGTGTCGGCCCGGACGACGCGGTGTTCGAGATCGGCAGCGGACTTGGTTATCTCACCTATGCCTTGCGCCGCGCCGGCATCGCCGCCATTGGATTCGATGTTTCGGAAACCGCGGTCGCAGGTGCCACCGAAAAGTTCGGCCCATATTTCCGCGCCGTGAAAGCAGGCGGGGTGGCGCCGGGCACCGCCGCCGTGGTGATCCTGACCGAGCTGATCGAGCACGTTGCCGACGTCGATGCGCTGCTTGGCGATGTGATCGCCATGCTGGCGCCCGACGGCGCGGCGCTGGTCACCACGCCGAACGGATCCGCGGCCAGGCTGGGCGCCGTGTGGGACACCGAAAACCCCCCCGTGCATCTTTGGTGGTTTTCCGAAACCGCGATGCGGGTGCTGGCCGATAAGCACGGGCTCGACGCCAGCTTCTTTGATTTCTCCGCATTCAACGCCAGCCGGATCGAAGGGCTCGGCCCGCCGCCCGGCAATCTGCCGCGGCCGCCGTTCCTGGACGCGGCCGGCACGCCGATCGTTCTACAATCGGCCTACGATCCAGATGAGACCGAGGCGCAGATGGCCGAGCAACACAGCGCGCGCTACCGGCAGGCCAAGGCGAACTTGGCGGCGCAACGGTCAGATTGCATGGGAGTTGTTCTGCGCCGCAGGCAAGAAAGCATGGGCTCTGCCCAAACCCAAAAAGGGGCAGTCGCCCCTTTGAACCCTCCCCCTCTCGGGTCAGAGTAGCGTCACGACATCCCGGGACCAAACACCTGGTCAGGCAGCGGAATAAACTCCGACTCATCCCCAGGCACAATCCCAAACCGGCCAGCGCGCCAATCCGCCTTCGCGGCCTCAATCCGATCCTTGGAGCTGTGCACGAAATTCCACCACAGATGGCGCGGCCCATCCATCGGCTCGCCACCAAGCAAAATCAGGCGGGAAGGCTGGATGGCCCTGAGGCTGATCCGGTCGCCGGGGCGGAACACCAACAGCCGATGGGCGCCGAAGGCTTCGCCGGCGATCTCGATCTCGCCGTCGATGACATAGACGGCGCGCTCGGCGTGGTCGTCGGGCAGCGGCACGGCGCGGCCAGCTTCCAGCGCCACGTCGGCGTAGAGCATGCTCCAGTCGGTCGCGACCGGGGAACGCACTCCGTAGCCGTGGCCGACGATCATGCGCAGCCGCACGCCGGCGTCGTCGAGATGGGGCAGGTCGGCAGCGTCGTGGTGGAAGAAGCCGGGCGCGTCCTCCTCATGCGCACGGGGCAGCGCGATCCAGCTTTGGATGCCCTGCATGCGCAATCCGCTGGCGCGCGGCTCAGGGGCGGTTCGCTCGGAATGAGCAATGCCACGGCCGGCGGTCATCCAGTTCACGTCGCCGGGGGCGATGTCGGCGA
>JAYTTA010000446.1:0-15597 GCA_043745345.1 Acetobacteraceae bacterium
GTCGCGGTCCACGCCGTCTATCCGAGCCAGCGCAACTTGGCGCCGCGAACCCGCGCGGTCATTGATTTTCTGATTGCGGAGTTCCGCACGGATCCGGCGCTTTCGGGCCTCGGGGCTGAGAAGCAAGGCTTGGGCTCTGTCCCTGACCCCGACCGGGAAGCGCCCGCGGGCGCATCCGTTGGGTAGGGGGGGTCAAAGGGGCGACTGCCCCGTTGCGGACTTTGGGGCAGGGCCCCAGGTTTCTTCTTACCCGGTAACCAGAAGGGCACTCACCCTCGAACAGATAGACATCGCTGATCACGCGGCCATCCTCATGGATGCTGGCGTTGGTCAGCACCTCGTCCCCGGTCGGGATCTGCTTCATGCGTGCCAAGGCGATCACCCTGGTGCCCGACGCCTTCGCGGTTAGCCGCTTGACGTTCGCCCGTCCAATTTCAGCGCGCCCGTTTCCGGTTATCGGGCAACATTGAGCGTGCAATGATCTGCTTCATCACCTCGACCGCGCCGCCGCCGATCCGGCCCATGCGCGCATCGACGAAGGCGCGCGCGATTGGGTACTCGGTCATGTAGCCCCAGCCGCCGAAGAATTGCAGGCACTGGTCCATGACGCGGCCCTGCAGCTCGGTGCTGACCAGCTTGGCCATCGCCGCATCGACGCTGTCGAGCTCGCCGCGAAGATGCAGCTCCAGACAGCGATCGACAAACACGCGCTGCATGGTGAGGTCGGCCTTCATCTCGGCCAGCTTGAACTGGGTGTTCTGGAAATCGCCCAAAGTCTGGCCGAACATTTTCCTCTGAGTGACGTAATCGACGGTCCACTCCAGCGCCGCCTCGGAGGATGAGATGGCGCGAACC
Organism: Acetobacteraceae bacterium; assembly: GCA_043745345.1. Taxonomy (GTDB): domain Bacteria; phylum Pseudomonadota; class Alphaproteobacteria; order Acetobacterales; family Acetobacteraceae; genus PALSA-911. Next base: position 856 of record JAYTTA010000446.1, read on the forward strand.
GCCTGCACTAGCCGCTCCTGCGACAGTTCCTTCATGAGCTGCTGAAAACCGTGTCCCTCCTGACCCAGAAGGTTGGTGACCGGCACGCGCAAATCCGTGAAAAAGAGCTCGGCGGTGTCCTGGGCCTTGCAGCCGATCTTCTCCAACATCCTGCCACGTGAAAAACCCGGACGGTCGGTCTCGACAAGTATCAAACTGACGCCGCGCGCGCCGGCCGACGGGTCGGTCTTGCAGGCCAACACAAGAAGATCAGCGCTGAAGCCGCCGGTGATGAACACCTTCTGGCCGTTGATGACGTAGTCGTCGCCATCGCGCCGCGCGGTGGTCCGCATCGCCGCGACATCGCTGCCGCCGGAGGGTTCGGACATGCCGAGCGCCACCACGACCTCGCCGGTTGCCATCGGCGGTAGCCAACGCTGCTTCTGCGCCTCGGTGCCGAAATGCACGAAGTACGGCGCCACGACATCGGAATGGAGGTAGAAAGTAGGCCCGGTGGCGCCGGCGCGCGCCATCTCCTCGATCAGGATCGCGCCGAACAGGAAATCGCCGCCGGCGCCGCCATATACCTCGGGCACCCCGGTGCACAGCAGCCCGAGTTTTCCGGCGGCATGCCAGGCTGAGCGCGGTACGATACCGGCCTTCTCCCAGTCGGCGTGAAAGGGGGTTATCTCGGCGGCAACAAACCGCCGCACCTGATCGCGGAACAGGTCATGCTCGGGGCTGAAGATCATGCGCGGAATCATTGCAGGCCTCCGGAAATGCGTTCCATCGCGGCAAGCTACTCCGTCTGCATCTGATACATGACGTCGCGAACCGAAGTCTCCCCGGTCATGGTGCTAATAACCTGCCCGGCCGGGATGGAGCCCACGATGCCCTTGCCGGCCAGGTCGGAATAGGGACCGTTGAGATCAGTGAGGCAGCCGATACGAATGGCGGCGTCGGCGGCGCGAGCATACAGGGCCGGCGCAATCAGAAAGGCGGTGGCCGGTAATGCACGCCGGGTCATCGATTTTATCACGGTGTACCCTCCTGACCAGGCTGGCTGCCTCGCTTTGCTGATAAGACGTTCTCTACCCCATAAAAAAGCAAGCCTTCCACGGAACGGATGCGCTCCAGGACGCTATCCTGGCGGAGGGGGAGCCCCATCCTTGGCTTGAATAGAAAAGGCCCGGGAGATCGCTCCCCCGGACCCTGTCCTAGTCACGCCGATCGTCAGACGCGCTTGCGACGGACCCAGCCCATCGCGGCGGCGGCCAGGCCCAGCAGGGTCAGCGACGCCGGCTCGGGCACCGGCGCGAACGACACGCCGCGCAGCACTTGGCCGTAGGCCGCCGTTTCCAGGACGGTGAAGCTTTCGCTTCCCGGCAGGGTCGTGGCGGCGAGCAGGTCGTCGATCTCGACCAGCCGGTTCGGATCGGCGCCCTGATCGCCGCTGGCGCTGATGGTCGAGGTCACCGCGAACAGGCTGACGGTGCCGTCGGCGTTGACTTCGCCGGTCAGGTTGCGCAGCCCATCCGTGGTCACGCTCGGGTAGGCGGTCTGGCCGGTCGGGGTCGCGACCGAATAGGCGATTCCTAGGCCAAGGCCATTCTGCAGCGTGTAGGCTTCCTTCCACGATCCGGCTGAGAAGATCCACTTCTCCAGCCCGGCATGCACGTTGGTGCCGGCGGTCGCCGTGGTGCCGTCGCCCTCGTCGGCGACATACAGCGTCGTCGCATTGGCGAAATACAGGCCGAACGGGAAATGCGTCGGCGCCGGCGAGCCCTGGTTCTTGGTGGTGCCGCCGACCGCCAGCGTGTTCGGCAGGCCGGGTAGGATGGTGATCGCCTGCGACGCCGCATTGGCCGCGTTGATCGCGCCGGCGCCGCCAGCGGTCCCGACCTGATAGACGGTGTCGATGCCGTTGCCGCCCGAGCCCTTGCTGACATACAGCGTGTTGTTGAACACGGTCAGGCCGCGATAGTTGTCGTCCTTGGCGGTCTTGTCGGCTGTGTAGTTGCCGGTCTGCCCGGCATTGGGGTTGGCGATCTTCGAGATGTCGAAGCCGCCGACCTTGGTCGTGTTGAGCGTGCCGGCGGTCGTGGTCGCGGTCGCCGGATCGATCACCTGGACGCCGCCGACCGCGGTGGTCGCGGCGGAGCCGGTGCCGTTGCCGGCGTTGCCGGTAAGGAAATACTCGCCGCCGATCTTGACCGCGGCCCGGCCGTTGTTGCCGGCGTAGGCGTTGGTATCGATCACCTTGGCGGTGCCGTTGAAGCCAATATCGACGATGGCACGCGCCGTGGGCGTGGTGGTCACCGGATTGCCCGGCTCGGTCACGCCGGGCGTGTTGCTGTTGGACACGTCAAGCTGGTTCACGGTCGTGGCGTAGTCGACCAGGGTCAGGCTGTGCCCGTCCGACGACAGGTTTAACGCGCCCTCGGACTTGGACGGGAAGCTGTTGACGATGCCGGTCGCGGCGGTGACGTTGTACGCGCTGCCGTCGGCCGTGGCGACGTGGTTGCCGCTGGAAAGCGTCAGCTGGTTGAGGAACAGCTGGGTGGTCACGCCGAAGCTTGCGTCGACCGTGTCGTTTTTGAATACGTTAGGGTAGGTGCCGTCGGCGATCGCGGTGCCGCCGCCGGGCAGTTGCGTCACGCCCGGAACGATCACCGGGACCACGGCGCCGGGGCCTGTCGGATACAGGCTGCTACTGACAACAAGGTCGCCGGCATTGAACGAGAACGCCTGCGCGGTCTGGCAAGCGGCGATCGTGCCACCCATTCCAAGCAGCGCCAAGGCAAGGGTATGTTTGGCAGGCAACATCTTGTTTTCCTAGGAACTCGCCTTTGCGCGTTTCGCGTAGCCGGCATGGGCCGCGTGTTAATTTCTGTTCGTCGTTCCGGCAAATGATCGTTGCATGACAGTTGCCTTAACTATCGCGCTCCAGGACGCTATCCTGACCGGGCACGGGGCGGTGCCCTATGCCTACTTTCTCATACGGTGCAAATGCCCGACATTTCCCACGACGCCACGCGCGAGGCCGCCTTCGCGCTGCTCACCGCGGTGCTGGAGCGCCGCCGCACGCTGAAGGAAGCGCTCGACGCGCTGCCGCCGATGGAGGCGCGCGACCGCGCCGCCGGCCACCGGCTGGCCGCCACCGTGCTGCGCCGCGCCGGCACCCTGGACGCGATATTGGAGCCGTTCCTGAACAAGGCGCCGCCCGAGCCGGTGCGCCACATCCTGCGGCTCGGCGCCGCCGGCTACCTGCTGCTCGGCACGCCGGACCACGCGGCGGTCGCGACCGCGGTGGCGCTGGCCCGGGCGCGCGGCCTGGTGCCGTTCGCCGGGCTGGTCAACGCGGTCCTGCGCCGTGTCACCGCCCAGGGACCAGCCGTTCTGGAGGAACTCGACGGGCCACGGCTCGACACACCGTCCTGGCTGTGGGCGTCGTGGGGCGGCAACGCCCGCGCCATCGCGATAGCCCACGAGACCGAGGCGCCGATCGACATAAGGCTGCGACCCGGCGCCACCGCGCCCGAGGGTGGCGAAACCCTGCCCACCGGCTCCGTGCGCTATCCGGCCGGCACCCGCATCACCGATCTCGCGGGCTACGCCGAGGGCGCGTTCTGGGTCCAGGACGCCGCCGCCTCGCTGCCGGCAATGCTGCTGGCGGCGCGCCCCGGTGAGCGTGTCGCCGACCTTTGCGCCGCACCCGGCGGCAAAACGGCGCAACTCGCCGCCACGGGGGCCGAAATCACAGCGCTGGAGTGGGAGCCGCGCCGCATCGTCCGGCTGCGCGAGAACCTGAAACGCCTTCGGCTGGAAGTCGAAATCGTCCAGCACGACGCGACCACCTGGCGGCCGCAAACCCCGTTCGACGCCATCCTGCTCGATGCGCCGTGCAGTGCCACCGGCACCATCCGTCGCCACCCCGACGTGCCGCATCTGAAACGGCCGCGCGACATGGCGATGCTCGCCGCCGGCCAGGACCGGCTGCTCGCCAACGCCGCCGCCATGCTGCGGCCCGGCGGCAGGCTGGTCTACGCGGTGTGCTCGCTGCAGGGCGAGGAGGGCGCCAACCGAGTCGCCAACGTGCCCGGCCTAACCCCCGATCCGTTCACGCCTGAGGAGTTTTCACTACTCCCACAGGCGCGCACAAAACTCGGCCACCTTCGCACCCATCCCGGGCTGTGGCCCGAGCGCGGCGGCATGGACGGCTTCTTCGCCGCCCGCATGATCAAAACGTGAGCACGCCGAAACACGCCGAATTCCAATCGCCGCGAATCGGCATTAGAACGCACCGATGAATTCTGTCGACACCCGCAAAGTGATCATCGCCCCCAGCCTGCTCGCCGCCGACTTCGCCCGGCTCGGCGAGCAGACGCGCGAAGTCGAGGCGGCCGGCGCCGACTGGCTGCACCTCGATATCATGGACGGCCATTTCGTGCCCAACCTCAGCTTCGGCCCCAATGTGCTGCAGGCGCTCCGCCGCCACACCAAGATGCCGTTCGACGTCCACCTGATGATCGCGCCGGTCGACCCCTACGTGCACGCCTTCGTCGAGGCCGGCGCCGACCACATCACCTTCCACCCGGAGGCCGGGCCGAATCCGCACCGCACGCTGCAGCTGATCCGTACGCTCGGGCGCAAATCGGGCCTGGCGCTCAACCCCGCGACCCCGGTCGAAAGCGTCGTCTGGGCGCTCGACATGGTCGATATCCTGCTGGTGATGACCGTCAACCCAGGCTTCGGCGGCCAGGCCTTCCTGTCCTCGCAACTGGCCAAAATCGAAAGACTGCGCCGGCTGATCGACGACAGCGGCCGGCCGATCGTGCTCAACGTCGATGGCGGCATCACGCCGGAAACCGCACCCGGCGCCATCCGCGCCGGCGCCGACGCGCTGGTCTCGGGAACCGCGATGTTCGCCGCCAAGGACTACGCCGCCGCGATCGCCGCACTGCGGCCGGCGGCGAACCATTGACGGAGCCGCGGGTGCGGACCTGGCTGCATACCGCGCGCCAGACGCTGGCGCGGCTGCCAAATCTTGGCACCACCTTGGGAACTACCCTGGGCATGACCCGGGTGCCTGACGCCCCGGCCCAGCCGGCCCGCGATCCCTGGCCGGGCGACCCCGCCCGCGGCGCCAGGCTGCTGCGCGGTGAGCTCGAGCATGGCGGCGCGCTGCTGGTGCTGCGCCCCGGCGTCTGGGCCAGTGACACCGCCTCGCCGGTGCTGCGTGCCGTGCTGCACGGCTTCACCTGGCTGCGCGACCTGCGCGCGCTGGGCACCGACAACGCCCGGCTGCGCGCCCGCGCCCTGGTCGCCGAATGGATCGCCACCAGCGCGATCCACGCCGATCCCATCGCCCGCCGGCCGGACGTGATCGGCGCCCGCATCGCCGCCTGGCTCGGCCATCACGACTTCTTCGCGGCCTCCGCCGACGACCTGTTCCGCCAAAGATTGATGACCCGACTGGTCGCCGACGCCCGCGCCCTGTCCGCTCTGCTCCCCGCCGAGGCGCAGGACGCGCGCGCCCTGACCGCGCTCAAGGGCCTGATCGCCGCCGCCGTGGCGCTGCCGGAAAACACTGCCTTCCTGACCCGCGCCACGCGCTTCCTGCCGTCGGAGATCGTCCGCCAGCTGTTTCCCGACGGCTGCCAGGTGGAGCGCAGTCCCGCCGCCCAGCTCCAGGCGCTGCAGGACCTGATCGAGATGCGCGCCCTGCTGCAATCGGCCCAGGTCACGCTCCCTCCAGCCATGTCCTCGGCAATCGAGCGCATGGCGGCGTCGCTGCGGCTGCTGCGCCACGGCGACGGCGGCCTCGCCTTGTTCAATGGCTCGCGTGAGGATGTCGCGCACATCATCGAGCTCGTGCTGACCCAGGCCGGCCGCGCCGGCCGCAGCAACATCACGCTGAACGAGAGCGGCTTCCAACGCCTCCAGGCCGGCCGCACCGTGCTGCTGGTCGATTGCGGCGTGCCGCCACCGCCCGGCATGGATCGGCTGTCGCACGCCGGCACGCTGTCGCTGGAGATGTCGGTTGGGCGCGACCGGCTGATCGTCAATTGCGGCGGCTTTCCCGCGGGGTCGCCCGAATGGCGCGACGCCAGCCGCGCCACCGCCGCGCACTCCACCGTGACCATCGCGGAAGTAAATTCCTCCGAGCTCAAGCGCGACGGGCTCGGCCGCCGGCCCGAACAGGTCCAGGTCCAGCGCCAGGAGGCCAACGGCGCCCACTGGCTGGAAGCGAGCCATGACGGCTGGCTGAAGCTGTTCGGCGCCATCCACCGCCGCCGGCTCTATCTGGCCGAAAGCGGCGAGGACCTGCGTGGCGAGGACCTGATCGAGGCACCGACCCCGCAGCCGTTCACGCTGCGCTTCCACCTTCACCCCAACGTCCAGGCGCGGATGCAGCAGGACGGCGAGACCGTGCTGCTGCGCCTGCCGTCTGGCGACGGCTGGCGCCTCAAGGCCGACGGCGCGCGCGTTTCGCTGGAGGAAAGCATCTACCTGGGTGGCACCGAGCCCCGCCGTGCGGAGCAGGTGGTGCTGACGGGGTTTGCCGATGGGCCTCAGCAGGTCAAGTGGGCAATTACCAAGGTAGGTTAAGAAGCATGGGGTTCTGCCCCAAACCCCGCCCGGGTAGCGCCCGGGTGCGCCCAACCCAAGAAGAGGGGCACAAGCGGCGACTGCCCCCTGGCGGGGTTAAGGGGCAGAGCTCTTGGCTCTTGGCGCTTCGCCTAATCAGCAGCCCAACTGCGAGGCCAGATCCTCAATGTCCCCGGCCACAAAGTCCCATTTGCCGTCGGCAGAAAAATCGCGCTTCTGGTGCGGCCCGTATTCGGTCGGCCTGGCGAAAAAGGCCGTCATCAGCCCGCAATTCTGCGCCGCCAGTAGGTCGTTGTTGTGCGCCGCCGCCATCATCACCTGGCCAGGTGGCAGGTCAAGCAGCCGTGCGACGCCAAGGTAGGTCTCCGGATCGGGCTTGTAGTGGCCGAACAGGTCGGAGCCGAACACCGTATCCCACGGCAGCCCGCCGAACTTGGCCAAATGGACCAGCAGCGACAGGTTGCCGTTGGAAAGCGGGCCCAGGATGAATTTGGATTTGAGCCGCGTCAGCCCCGGCACCGCATCCGGCCACGGCTTCAACCGATGCCAGCTAAGGTTGATATGGACCAGATCCTGCTCGGTCAGCCCGGAAATACCAAACTCCGGCAGCAGCCGGTCGAGCGAGGCGCGATGCAGGTCGTCAAGCCGCGTCCACGGCAGCTCGCCGCGGCGCACGCGGTCCATCGACGGGTGGTAGGCGGCGCGCCAGGCATCGACCAGCCCGATCCAGTCGCCCTTCGCACCACGCTGGCGGGCGAATTCGGTCAGCTCGGCGATCAGGCTGCCACGCCAGTCCACCACCGACCCGAAGGTGTCGAACACGATCGCCGCGGGTTTCCTGTCGGTCATCTCGGTCTCCGTTGCAGCTTGGGCCGTAGCAGCGCGGGCAACCAAGCCCGGGCCGCGTCATGGGTCAAGCCGGCACTCAGAACGCGCCGAACAGCCCCCGTAAAAAACCCGGCGTCAGGATCGACAGCGGGTTCACCCGCACGGTCGGGTCGCTCAGCGTGCCGCGCACGTCGTAGCTCACGGCGAGCAGCCCGCCGCCCGGCTCCGGGCTGAACAGCTTGCCCACCACCGGCAGGTCGCTCAGCAGCGAATTGAAGAAATAGGCCGGCACCACGGTGCCCTGGATATCGACCCTCTGGCGTCCGAGATCGATCCGGCCCTTCGCGGTAAGCCCGAGTGAGGCGCTGAAAGCACGGGCTCCGTTAATATCGAGAACATCGCCGGCAAGACGGAACGGCGCCTCCAGCCGGGTGAAGCCGAGGCCCTCGCCCTGCAGCACGTCGACCAGCCCGTACAGTGTCATCGCCTGCAGCAGCCGGCCGAAAGCCGGCGCGTCGCGGATGCGGAAATTCTCGACGGTTGCCGTTCCGGCCAGCGGTGGGTCGGCCGCGCTGTCGTCGAAATGCCCGTCCAAGGTGAGCTTTCCACCCTGCATGGTCCCGATCACGTCAAGCGCGCGGAGCAGCGCGCCGGCATCGGCGGCGCTGGCCGCCAGCCGCCGCCCGTTGCCGTCGCTCACAATGGCGACCCGCACCGGCGCGTCTAAACCGGTCGAGCCCTGCAGATCCAGCGCGCGTATCACCGTGCCGTCCGACCGGGCGTGTGCCGTGACCCCGAGCAGAGCGGTGCCACCAGCCATGTCGACGCGATCGAATTGTGCGCCAAGACTCCAGGCAGGCCCGGTCTTCGGGGGCGGCGCCGACTTCGGTTCGGATTTCCGTGTCAGCACCGGACCGAGGTCGAGCACCGAGCCGCTCAACTCGGCTTCGATCAGGTCACGCCCGCCGGACGGGAACCGCACCGATCCCTGTGCGCGCGTGCGCCCAAGAACGAGGCTGTCGATCGTCACGCTGTCCGGCGTGCCGTCGCGGAACGCGGCACGGCCCCGCAGGACAAGGCCGGTGCCGTCGGCAACGATGTTTTCGATCGCCGTCACCCGGTCCCGCCGCATCCGCACGCGCGCCGAGGCGGTAGCCGGGCCGCCGGCCTCCTTGCGCCACTCCAACGCCGAAAGGATCAGGCGGGCGTCGCTCAGGTCGGCGTTGACCGCGATGTCGCCGGCGCCGTCGCGCCGCTCGGTCAACACGGCGCGCACCCCGATCGCGCCGGCCAGCGCATCGCCCGCAACCAGCCCGATGCCCGCCAGTTGCGCGGTGGTCGGCCGGCCTGACACGGCGATGCGCTGCTGCACCTGGGCCGGTGCGCCGACGCGGAAATCGAAATCAGCATCCAGCGTCGTCGGGATGGTTGCGATCTCGGCCTGGCCCGACAGCTTCAGGCCATCGGCGGTGGCGACAAGATCGAGGTCGCCATGGTCGAGGTCGTGGCCGGCGGCGATGCCGGCAAGGTGCGCGTCGCTCAGCCGCAGTACCGCGCGGATCGGGATCTGCTCGATCCGCACCTTGTCCTCCAGCGGGATGCTGACGACCAGCTGTCCTGCCAGCCGGCCGGCCGGATTCTTGAGCTCGACCGGGAACCGGTCGAACAGATGCAGGCGTTTTTCACTCAGCAACCCGATCGCGTCGGCAATAGGCCCTGCGATCCTTGCATCCACCACACCAACCTGATCCTTCTGCAGGATGCCGGTGATACGCATGGTGCCGGATTGGACCTTCAGGCCGCCCTCCGGCCGTCCGCTGGCCAGCGCCTGCCGCCCTGCGGTGATCGCGATCTCCAGCGTGTCCGGATTGACGATGTCGAGCCGCGCGACACCGTTCTCGACTGGCGGCACCGGGCGCAGCCAATGCACCGTCAGCCCTTCGCCCAGCAGGCTGCCGGTGGCCGAGGGTAGCGTCAGGCCGGAACCGTCCTCGTTGACCTCCAGCCCGATCTCGACGTGGGCATCGCGCGCGATGCCGGCGGTGATGTTGCCGGTGACCCAGGCGCGCGCCGGCGGTGCCACCGAGTCCGGCCATAGGGCAGGCAGGTCGGAAAAATCGGCATGGTCGATTGCCAGCGCCAGATTTCCGCGTAGCCGTCCTTCGGTGCGGGTAACCGCGCCGGTCGCGCTCACGGTCGAGACCGGGCCGCCCTCACGTCCGACCAGGCGCAACGTAAGCCCGGTCAGCCGGGCGTTCCGGTCATCTCCCTCGGCGGTCAGCCGGGCGCCATCCATCCGCACCCTGGTCGCGCCGATCGTGGCACTGCCCGGCCCGGCGCGGAACTCGAGGCGCGCATGGACCAGCTGCATCGACGCCGAGAACTCGGCGTCGCCCTCGCCGGCCAGCACGGTGTCGATGCCAACGAGGGGTTGTAGCGCCGGCGCCAGCCCGGCCAGCGCAGCCGGCGCCAGCCCGGCAAGCTCGCCATGCAGCCGCAGCTGCGCCGGCGTGTTTTCAACGATCGGGTCCAGCGTGCCGGTAAGTTTCAGCCGTGACGCCTCGGTGCCGAGTTTCAGCGTGAATTCGGCAAAACCCTCGACGCCTCCCTGTGATCCACGGCGCAGGTCGATCCTGTCCGATGTAGCCCGCCAGACCGAGCCCAGCGCGCGGTCGGCGACGGTCAACGTGACATCGCGGATCAGAAGCCGGCGCAACTGGCGAAAGCCGGAGGGATTGGCGGCGGGCGACGATGGCGGCCGGCCGAGCTCCTCAATCACCGGCAGCAGGGCGTCGATTCCGGAGCCGGAGGATGGCGTGTCGCCGCCGACATGCAGGCTGACCTCGCCCGCCTCGGTGCGCTGGACCAGCAGGCTGGCGCCGTCGACCTCCACCGCGCGCGGCTCGACGCGTCCACGCAGGAGGGCGCCCAACCCAAGCGAGATCTCCGCCTGCGGAATGGTCACACGCTGCCCATGCGCGGCATCGGTCAACGTGATGCTGGTCAGCTGAATATCGACCGGGCGATCGACGCCGCGCGAAAAACCCTCCCAGTTCAGCGCGGCGCCCTTGATCTCGACGCGGAACGCCCCGCCCTGCCGCGCCGCCTCGGCGGTGGCCGCTTGCGCCAGCCAAGTCGCTAGGTAGGGAAAATCGACCGGCCCCTGTGCCACCCGCCAGGCCAGTCCCATCCCGGCCACGATCGTCAGCATCAGAATCAGCAGCGCAACCACAAGAAAATGGTGCGCCAGCCATAGTCCCGCGCGAAAAACTTGACCGCCGCGCCGGCTCACGGCCAGCCTGTGCCGGCATGAAGGTTTTCCCCGCCAGCCGCGAACGATCCGGCTTCAGCCTGCCCGCAACCTGGCCGGCGGCGTCGCGTGCCGGCGCCGCGGAAAGCCTGATCGAGCGTTTTTCCGGGCTCGGCCGCAATGAAAAACGACTGGCGGAACAGCCGGCGTTCCGCGCCATGCTGACCGCGGTCGGCGGCAACAGCCTGTATCTCGCCGACCTCGCGATCCGCGAATCGTTCTGCCTTCGCGCGCTTGCGGCCAAGGGACCGGATGACGTCCGAAACCGGGCGATGGCGGACCTTGCCGCGATCCGGCCCGGCGAGGCGCATGGAAAAATAACCGCCGGGCTGCGCCAGGCCAAGCGCCAGGTCGCCCTGACCACGGCGATTGCCGACATCGGCGGCATCTGGTCGTTGCAAACCGTTACCGCCGCCCTGACCGGGCTTGCCGACTCGACGCTCGCCCTCGCCGTTGCCCACCTCCTGACCCAGGGGCAGACCCGCGGCGAGCTCGTCCTGCCGGACCGGAAAAATCCCGCCCAGGGCTGCGGCTTCACGGTGATCGGCATGGGCAAGCTCGGCGCCGGCGAACTGAACTACTCGAGCGATGTCGACCTCGTGCTGCTGTATGACCCGTCGGCACCGATCTATACCCCAGCGACCGCCGATGACGCGATGGCCGGCTTCTGGTCGCGCCTGGCCCGCGACCTGGTCGGGCTGATGGAAACCCGCAACGCCGACGGCTACGTGTTCCGCACCGATCTGAGGCTGCGCCCCGATCCCGCCGCCACCCCGCCGGCGATGTCGCTGCCGGCGGCGCTGACTTACTACGAGGGCATGGGCCAGAACTGGGAACGCGCGGCCATGATCAAGGCGCGCCCGGTCGCCGGCGACCTCGCGCTGGGAAAATCGTTCCTCGACACCATCAGGCCCTTCATCTGGCGCCGTGGCCTGGATTTCGCGGCGGTTGCCGACATCCACGCCATGAAGCAGCGTATCGACCGGCATCGCGGCGGCGCCCTCGGCGGCTTTTCCGACCCGGTGGCACGCATCGCCGGCCACAACGTCAAGCTGGGCGAGGGCGGCATCCGCGAGATCGAATTCCTGGTTCAGACCCTGCAACTGGTCTGGGGCGGCCGCGATCCAGCGCTTCGCGATCCATCGACGATGGGCGCGTTGCAGCAGCTGGTGCAAGCGGGCCATGTTTCTGGCGAGGCCGCCACCGAACTCGCCGCCGCCTATTTTTATCTCCGCCAGGTCGAGCACCGGCTGCAGATGGTCGCCGACCGCCAGACCCACCTGATCCCGGAAAAACACTACGACATAGACGGGTTCGCCATTTTCATGGGCAACGCGGGCGGAGAAGACTTCGCCAAGACCCTTTTAGGACACCTGACCACGGTTAGCCGCCGCTACGACGAGGCCTTTTCCGAGGTTCAGGCGATGCCCGACGCCGCTGGCGGCGCCCTCGATTTCAGCGGCAACGACGCGGTGCCGAAGGCGACCGACGCCGCTCTGGCGGCGTTCGGCTTCGTCGAGGTCGGAAAGATCATCGCCACGGTACGCGGCTGGCAGGCCGGCCGGGTGCGCGCGCTGCGCTCGGAGCGCGCGCGCAACCTGATTGCTCAACTGCTGCCGGCGCTGCTTGCGGCGCTGGCCCGCCAGCCGCAGCCGGATGCCGCGTTCAACCGGTTCGAGGCGATGATCGCCGGCTGGCCGGCTGGGGTGCAGCTGCTGTCGCTGTTCCAGCACAATCCAGCTCTCCTCGACCGTATTTCGGCAGTACTTGGCACCGCACCGCGCCTGGCCGACTACCTGACCCGACACCCGGCGGCACTCGAAGGGCTGCTATCGGGGACCGAGGGCGCAGACACCGACCGACTGCTGCGCCAACGCCTGCACGACGCGCACGACCTCGGCCAGGCGATCGAGGTAACCCGCCGGCTGGTACGGGAAGAGGAATTCAGCCTGGGCGTCGCGACCCTGGAGGGCAGGCTTGACACCGATGCGGCCGGGATCGCGCGAACCCGGCTCGCTGACGCCGCGCTGACGGCGTTGCTGACCCCGGTGACAGCCTCGTTCGTCGCGCGCTTCGGAACGGTCCGCGGCGGCGCGATGGCGGTGGTGGCGCTCGGCAAGGCCGGCGGGCGCGAGATGATGGCCGGCTCCGATCTCGACCTGATGCTGATCTATGACCACCCCGCAAAAGTCACCGAGAGCAACGGCCCCCGTCCGCTGGCGGCCTCGCAGTATTTCGTCCGGCTGGCACAGGCCTACATCGCCGCCGTCACCGCGCCGGGCATCGATGGGCCGCTCTACGCGGCCGACATGCGGCTGCGCCCGTCCGGCAACCAGGGGCCGGTCGCGGTCTCGCTCACCTCGTTCCGGCAGTACCACGCCCAATCCGCCTGGACGTGGGAGCGCATGGCGCTGACCCGCGCCCGCGTCGTCGCCGGGCCGGTGAGCCTGCGCCGACGCGTCGGGGCGGCGATCGCCGAGGCGCTGCAACATCCAGCGGCCGCCCAGGCCGTGCTCGACGCTGCGGTAGCCATGCGGGTGCGGCTGGCACGCGATCTGCCGCCGGCTGGCCGATGGGATGTCAGGCTGCGGGCCGGCGGGCAGATCGAGGTCGAATTCGTGGCTCAGGCGCTGCAACTGGCCCACGCCGGCCGCCGCCTGTTCGATCCGACCACGCGGCTTGCTTTAGGTAAGCTGGCAAGGGCAGGGGTGCTGCCTAAAACCGACGCCGCGCTGCTGATCCGCGCCGACCGGATCTGGCGCACGGTGCAGGGCCTGCTGCGCATCACCCAGGGCCGGTCACCGGTTGCCGACGTTCCGCAGGCCAGCGCCCGGCCGCTGCTGCGCGCCGCGATTGCCGCGGGTGCCACCGGAAAAATGGCGGACACAACCGACCTGCTGGCCAGCCTGGACGTTCTGGCGCAAGACGTGAGGGACATATTCCAACGCGTCATCGGAAGGATGCCAGCATGAGCCTAAACGAGGGCGACGCCGCGCCGGATTTCGAGCTGCCGGCCAGTTCGGGCCGAAGTGTCAGCAAGGCATCGCTGAAGGGGCGGCCATTCGTGCTCTACTTCTATCCCAAGGCCGACACGCCGGGTTGCACGACGCAGGCCTGCGCCTTCCAGGAGGCGCTGCCCCAGCTCGGCAAGCTCGGCGTCGCGGTCGTGGGGGTGTCGCGCGACAAGATGAAGCCGATCGAGAAGTTCGCCGAGAAATACGCGCTGACGTTCCCGTTGGCCTCCGACGAGGGCGGCGCTGCTTCGACCGCCTACGACACCTGGGTCGAGAAATCGATGTACGGGAAAAAATACATGGGCATGGAGCGCAGCACGTTCCTGATCGACGCCACCGGCCGGATCGCGAAGATCTGGCGCAAGGTCAGCGTCACAGGTCATGCTAAGGCGGTTGCCGAGGCGGTCGCATCGCTACCATGATCCGCCATTTACCGAGATGCACTGCTTGGTGATGCGTTTCGCATCGTCCGACGCGAGAAAAAGTCCCAGCCCTGCGATATCTTCGACCACGATTCGATCCGGGATGCTTTGCCGCGACAGCCCGGCGGCGATTGCCCCGTCATCCTGAAACCATAGCGCCCGCTGCCGCTCGGTGATCACCAAGCCCGGCGCGATCGCGTTGACGCGGATGCGCCACTTGCCGACGTCGGTGGCCAATGAGTTGGTGAACCCGACGATCGCGGCCTTGGCGGCGCTATAGGCCTGCATGTCGGGTCCGCCGGCCATCCAGGCGATCGAGCTCATGTTGACGATTGAGCCGCCGCCGAGCGCGCGCATCTGCGGCACCACCGCCTGCGACGCGAAATAGACGTGCCTGAGGTTGGCACCGATCGACCAGTCGAACTGCTCCGGCGTGACGGTGGCGAAATCCTGGCGCTGGTCGTTGGCCGCATTGTTGACCAGCACCGAGGCCGGCCCGAGTGTTTCAAGCACGTCGGCGAAGGTCCTCCGCAGCGCCGCGACATCGGTCAGGTCGCAGCGCCGCACCAGCGGTTTC
>JAYTTA010000447.1:0-4082 GCA_043745345.1 Acetobacteraceae bacterium
AAATCCTCGATCGGGCTGAACGCGCGCACCACCGCGTTGTTGACCACGATATCCACCGAGCCGAAGGTCTGCACCGTGAACGCCACCATCTGCTCGATCTGGCGCACATCACGCAGATCGGCCGGGTGGTAGGCGACGCTCACATCATGCGCCGCCTCAAGCTCGGCGTGGCGATTATGGATGGTCTCGACCGGAGCCAGGCCGTTGAGCAGAATGTTGCAGCCCTGTGCCGCCAGCGCCTGCGCGGTGGCGAAGCCGATGCCGCCGAGCGATCCGGTGATGAGCGCAGTCTTTCCCTGCAGCATCGTGTACGGCTACGCCCCGATCGCCGAGCCGAACGGCACCCACGCCTTGCCGTCGAACCGTTGCAGCCTCAATTTCTTGATGCCGTAGTAGTTGTCCGGTGTGGTGTGGAAATCGACGCCGGGCTGGAACATCGGCAGGTTCAGGCTGAGGCTGGCCGCCTGCTTCATGATGTTCCCGCGCGAAAGATCGTTGCCACACTGGCGCAATAGGGCGACCCCCGTCTGACCGACGGTGTAGCCATAGACCGTGTTGATGTCTGCGATGTCGCCCTCGGGGAAGTGCTTCTTCATGAACGCCAGCCAATCGACATAGGCCGGATCGGTGAACCAGGTCGGGTCCGACGGGTCCTTGAGATAGGCGGAGGTCAGCACGCCCACCGCCTTGTCCGGCCCCGCCGGGTTGATGCCTGACGTCACCGACGATCCGGTCGAGGTCACGAAGAACAACGGCTTCCAGCCAAGGTCGAAGACCTTGCGCACGCCCATTGCGACGAATTTCGGAATGCCGGTCAGGAACAGCACCTCGGCGCCGCTGTCGCGCATCTGCACGACCTGACTGTCGATCGTCGCATCCGTCACCTCATAGGTGCTGGATGCAATGACCTGCCCGACGGCCGAACCCAACCCGTCCTTGAAGCCCTTGACGAAGTCGCGGCCGCTGTCGTCGTTTTGCGACAGCAGCGCGATCTTGGCGCCGGGCTTCTGCGCCAGCGCGTATTTCGCGTAGACCGAGCCCTCGATCTGGTAAGTCGGCTGCCAGCCGATGGTCCAGGGGTAGTTCTGGTGATCACCGAACTGTGTGGCGCCGGTGGCGACGAAAAGCGTCGGCACCTTTTTCTGGTTGAGATACTTCCGCGTAGCCAGGTTGGTCGGCGTGCCGAGCGGCCCGAACATGAACGCGACTTCGTCCTGCTCGACCAGCCGACGGGTCAGCTCCACGGTCTTGGGCGGGCTGTAGCCGTCATCCAGGCTGACGAACTTGATCTTGCGGCCGTTGATACCGCCCTGCTGGTTGATCCAGTTGAAATAGGCTGCCTCGGTGTGGCCGATGACGCCATAGGACGAGGCAGGCCCGGAATACGGCATGGTCTGGCCAATCAGGATCTCGGTGTCCGTGATGCCAGGCGCCTGCGTCACGCCCTGGGCGATCGCCGGCATCGGCAGCACCGCGGCGGATGCAACGGCCAGCAATTCGCGCCGCGTTATTTTCCCGTGTTGTTTCGGCGCCATTCAGCGTTTCCTCCATTTATGCCGCGCATCCAAACACAGGCAGATCGGCCGGTCGAGAGCAAGGAGGCGCAGGGCGGAAAAGCGCTTGCGCCCTACAGGTTGGTGGGGGGGACTCCGGCTTTGGCCAGCGCGGCGGCCTGGCGGGTTGCGACCTCGTCGGCGTTGAAGCCCTCGATCAAGCTGTGGAAGATGCGGGACCAGTTGAGTTCTGCCTTCAGCCGAAGGAAAACGCTGCCAAGCCCGATCGCGGAGCGATCCATCATCACGAACTCGCGGGGTGGCATCACGCCGCCGGTGCGCTGTAAGCCGGCATGCACGCGCTCGGCGACCTCGCGGCCGTACTGAGTGTCCTCAGTTTCCTGGATGCGGCGGACCCGATCCTGGATCAGCGGCTCATAGAGGAACTTGGCCCAGATGTTCAATACGTCCATCTTCTCATCGGACAGGTCAACGAAGCCCCAGCCCTGATATGCCTTCCTCGATTTCTCCATGTCGTTGTCGCGCACCGCCTCAAACAGGTCGATCACGCCACGCACGAATTTCGGCGGAAACACCCGGATGGCGCCGAAATCCAGCAGGTTGACGGTGGCGTCCGGCCGGACCTGGTAGTTGCCGAGATGTGGGTCGCCGTGGATGACGCCGTAGCGGTAGAACGGCACGTACCAGGCGCGGAATAGCGCCTCGGCGATCTTGTTGCGCTCCTCCAGTGACGGTGATTCTTCAAGCCGGCGCATCAGCGGCCGGCCGTCGAGCCAGGTCATCGTCAGCAGCCGGTTGGTGGTCAGCTCCTCCACCGGCTCGGGGATGTGCACCGTCGGCTCGTCGGCAAGCATGGCGCCGTACAGCCGCATCTGCGCGGCTTCGCGGGTGTAGTCGAGCTCCTCGCGGAAGCGCTCCGCCAACTCCTTGTAGATCTCCTGCTGCTTGATGGCGTTGTCCATCCGCGCATACACCGCCATCGCCAGCTTGAGCTGCTTGAGGTCGGCATCGACGGTGCTCGCCATATCCGGATACTGCAGCTTGCAGGCGACCTCCCGACCATCGGGCAACGTCGCACGATGAACCTGGCCGAGGCTCGCTGCGGCACCCGCCTCCTGGGCGAATTCCGAGAATTTGGAGCGCCAGTCCGGCCCCAGCTCGCTGGCCATGCGGCGGCGCACGAACGACCAGCCCATCGCCGGCGCATTCGACTGCAGCTGCTCCAGCTCGGCGGCATATTCCGGCGGCAACGCGTCGGGCACGGTCGAGAGGAACTGCGCCGCCTTCATCAGCGGACCCTTGAGGCCGCCCAGGATGGTTTTCAGATCCTCGGCGTGGCTGGCGCGATTGGTCTTTATGCCGAACACCCGCTCACCGGCGACGCGTGCCGCGATGCCGCCGACCGCGGTCGATGTGCGCGCAAACCGCCGCATCTCGCCGAAGAAGTTGCTGCCCTCACCGTCAACCATCAGGAAGTCGCCTCCAACTCGTCGATAAAGCCGGAAATCACATCCAACCCCTTGTTCCAGAACGCCGGGTCGGCGGCATCGAGACCGAACGGCGCCAGCAGCTCACGATGCCGCTTGACCCCGCCGGCCCGCAGCATGTCGAGATACTTGTTTTGGAAACCAGGGTGCCCGTCCTGGAAAACGCCATACAGCGCGTTCACGAGGCAGTCACCGAAAGCGTAGGCGTAGACATAGAACGGTGAGTGGATGAAGTGCGGGATATAGGCCCAGAACACCGAGTAGTCCGGCGAGAACTCGAACACCGGGCCGAGGCTTGCGCGTTGCACCTGCAACCATAATTCTCCGATTCGCTCGGGCAGTATCTCGCCGGAGCGACGCTCGTCATGGACCAGGGTTTCGAACTGATAGAACGCGGTCTGGCGTACTACGGTGTTGAGCATATCCTCCACTTTTGACGCCAGCATGATGCGTCGACGCTTCGGATCGAGCTCGGCGTCGAGCAACGCGCGGAAAGTCAGCATCTCGCCGAACACGCTGGCGGTCTCGGCGAGCGTCAGGGGTGTTCCAGACATCAGGTAGCCCTGCCCGCCGGCCAGCACCTGATGCACACCATGACCCAGTTCGTGCGCCAGGGTCATCACGTCGCGGGTGCGACCGTGATAGTTGAGCAGCAGGTATGGATGCGCGGAGGGCACCGTCGGATGAGCGAAGGCACCGCCCGACTTTCCGGGATTGGGTGCGGCGTCAATCCAGGCATGTTCGAAGAAGCGTTTTCCAACGTCCGCAAGCTCCGGGCTGAAGGCGCCGTAGGCGGAGATCACCCGCGCCCGCGCCTCCGACCACGGAATGATCCGATCGTCGTCGTCGGGCAGCGGCGCGTTGCGGTCCCAATGCTGCAGCTTCTCAAGACCGAGCCACTCCGCCTTCATGTTGTAGTAGCGATGCGACAGCCTTTCGTAGCTGCCGGCGACCGAGCTCACCAGCGCGTCGACGACCTCGTCCTCAACCATGTTGGAGCGGTTACGAAAACTGCCCGGCCGCGGATATTTGCGCCAGGTGTCGATGATCTCCTTGTCTTTGGCCAAGGTGTTGGTGATGA
>JAYTTA010000448.1:0-15462 GCA_043745345.1 Acetobacteraceae bacterium
TGCGATCGTTCAAGCTGCGCGGAAATGCCTGCTGATAAAGCGGCCTGCTGATCAGGGAGTTTGGATGCAACGCCGTTACGCCACGGTCGACGTCTTCACGGACCGGATCTTCGGCGGCAACCCGCTGGCCGTGGTGCTGGACGCGGCGGGGCTGTCGACCGCGCAGATGCAGGCGATCGCGACCGAGTTCAACTACTCGGAAACAACGTTCGTGCTGCCGCCGCGCGAGGCCGTCCATACCGCCTGGGTACGCATCTTCACGCCCACAGCCGAGTTGCCCTTCGCGGGGCACCCCAATGTCGGCACGGCGTTCGTGCTCGCGCAGCAGGCAGCGGCACGGGGAGGGATGCTTCCGGAAAAATTCCTGTTCGAGGAGGCGGCCGGCCTGGTCCCGGTCCGGCTGCTGACCGAGGATGGCGGCGTGATCGCCGCCGAGCTTTCCGCGCCCGAGCGTTTGTCGCGGCGCGCGCAGCCTGATCCCGCTCAGGTGGCGGCGTGTCTTTCCCTGGCGCCGGGCGACATTGCTATGTGCACGCATCCGCCACAGGTCGCTTCGGTCGGGCTGGCCTTCCTGATGGTCGAGCTTGTGTCGCGAAATGCGTTGCGCCGGGCCAGCCCGGTTGCATCCCTGTTTCGCGGACTGCTGCCGCTGGATGGCGCGAATTCCCTCTATGTCTACACGCCGGATGTCTACACGCTGGAAACTTGGGGCGATGCTGGCAGCGACGTGCAGGCGCGCATGTTCATGCCGCGCATGACCGAGGACCCGGCGACCGGCAGCGCAACCGCGGCCATGGTAGCGCTGCGTGCCGAACTCATGCCTGGAGCCGACGGTGATCTTGCTTTGCGGGTCGCCCAGGGCGTCGACATGGGGCGGCCCAGCCTGCTGCTGGCGCGGGCGCATAAATGGAACAATGTCGTCGAGAGCGCGCATGTCGGCGGGCGTTGCGTCGCCGTGATGGCCGGCACGTTCTACCTCGGTGGCGAGTACTAACCGGCTACGGGATGCCGGCGGCTTCGCGGACATCGTGCGCGGACAGGCCGGCGGCGCGCATCGACCGCAACGTGATGGCGCCGTCGCGCTTGGCTAGGCGCCGGCCGGTTGCATCCAGCAGCAACGGATGATGCTCGTAGTCGGGCGCGAAAAAGCCCATCAGCGCCTGGAGCAGCCGGTGTATCGCGGTCGCGGGCAGCAAATCCTCGCCGCGGGTCACCAGCGTCACGCCTTGGACCGCGTCGTCGTGGGTGACGCACAGATGGTAGCTTGCCGGCGCGTCGCTGCGCGCCAGCACGATGTCGCCGAATTCTTCCGGGCGGCAGAGGATTTCGTGCCCATGCTCGCGGAAATGCACCGGCGGGACCAGGGCGATGGCGCGTTCCATGTCCAGCCGCCAGGCGTGCGGCGTGTTGTCGGCCGGTGGGGCAACTAGTAGGGCGGCCCGCGAATCTACGGGCAGTGCGCGGCAGGTTCCGGGATAGACCGCGCTGCTACCCAGCGCGTGCGGCGCGGCGCCGGAGGATTGAATTTCGCGGCGGATTTCGGCGCGGGTGCAGAAGCAGGGATAGATCAGGCCGCGCGCCAGGAGTTTGTCGAGCACCTGACGGTATTCCGGCAGATGCCCGGACTGGTGGCGCACCGGAAGATCCCAGTCGAGGCCGAGCCAGGCGAGATCCTCGAAGATCGCGCTTGTGAACTCAGGCCGGCAGCGCGTCGGGTCGATATCCTCGATGCGCAACAGGAACCGCCCGCTTGCACGCCGGGCGGTCTGCCAGGCGATCAGGGCCGCGCGCGCATGACCAAGGTGCAGGAAGCCGGTCGGGCTGGGAGCGAATCGCGTTGTGATGGACATCGGACGGGGGCACTCTAAGCCGATTGGAAGCACGGAGAGAAAAATGGCACAGGCTGACTTTCCCCGCACCGGTCCGGCTTCCGGCGGCACCCCGAAACAGCTGGTGGTGCTGTGCCACGGCCTCGGCGCCGACGGCTTCGACCTCATCGACATCGCCGCCGCCTGGGCGCACGCGGTGCCGGATGCCGCGTTCATCGCCCCGCACGCGCCATCCCCTTGCGACATGGCGCCGCACGGCTGCCAGTGGTTCAGCGTCGCCGACCGCACGCCGGAGGTGATCGAGCCGCAGGTGCGGGTGGCGGCGCGCCACCTCGACGGCTTCATCGACGACGAGCTGTCCGAGCTGGGATTACCCGCCGGCGCCTATGCGCTGATGGGCTTCAGCCAGGGCGCGATGATGGCGCTGCATGTCGGGCTGCGGCGCGCGGTCGCCCCGTGCGCCATCCTGGCCTACTCCGGCGCGCTGATGGCGCCGGACCGACTGGGCGAGAGAACCCACCGGCCGCCGGTGCTGTTGGTGCATGGCGAGGACGACGAGGTCGTGTCCGCGCTTCGATCCCGCGAGGCCGAGGAAGCGCTTCGTCGGGAGAACATCCCGGTCGAGTCGCTGTTCTGCCCACGCCTGGGCCATGGCATCGATGAGGCCGGGATGTCGCAAGGTGCGCTGTTCCTGCAACGCTATCTCGCCACCTTCAACCCAGCCGGTAACCCTGCCGCATGACAGGCGCGTGAATCCGGTGGCGGGACAGCTTGCGGCACCCATATGTAACTGCGAATATGGGTCTTCTGAACGAACAGACCTCTGCGTTAGAAACGGAGCTTTTCTTGCCGGATGGCGGACAGCATTTTCCTGCGCTGGTGTTGAACGCGGATTTCCGCCCGTTATCCTATTTTCCGCTGTCGCTCTGGTGCTGGCAGGACGCCGTCAAGGCGGTGTTCATGGACCGCGTTTCGGTGCTCAACGAGTATGACACCGAAGTCCACTCGCCCAGCATGACGATGCGGCTGCCGAGCGTGATCGCACTCAAGGACTACATTCCGAGCTCCCGCCGCCCCGCCTTCACCCGGTTCAATGTTTTTCTCCGCGACGCGTTCGAGTGCCAATACTGTAGCGAACGCTCGCCAGCACCGGACCTGACTTTTGACCATGTGGTGCCGCGCTGCCGCGGCGGCCGTACGACGTGGGAGAACGTCGTCACCGCCTGCGGCGCCTGCAACCTGCGTAAGGGCTCGCACCTGTCGCGCGAGTGCCGGATGTACCCGCGCATGGAACCGCGCCAGCCGACGACCTGGGAATTGCAGGATAACGGCCGGGCGTTTCCCCCCAACTATCTGCATCAGAGCTGGCGGGATTATCTCTACTGGGACAGCGAGCTGGAAAGCTAGGAAGGATCAGGCTCCCCTCCACAGGCATTCCAACTGGCCGAAGGTGGCCAGCAGGAGCTTTTGCCTGCTCCGCCCCTGACCCCGCCCGGGAAGCGCCCGGGAGCACATCCCATAAATAAGCGGTTCAATGGGCGACTGCCCCTTTGCGGGTTGGGCAACGCTTAACCTTACTTGCTGGGGCGCACGCCCAGTATGTGCGCGATCGCGTAGGTCAGATCCGGCCGGTTCAGCGTGTAGAAGTGGAACTCATCGACACCGTTGGCTTCCAGCAGCCGTACCTGCTCGGCGGCGACCACGGCGCCGACCAGGCGGCTAGTGTCTGGATCGTTCTCGGTGCCCTCGAACAGATGCGCCATCCAATCGGGAATACTGGCGCCGCACATCCTGGAAAACCGTGCCGCCTGAGCAAAGTTAGACACCGGCATGATGCCGGGCACGATCGGGGCGGTGATGCCGGCCGCCAGGCAACGGTCGAGGAAACGCAGGAACACGCTGCCGTCGAAAAAATATTGGGTGATGGCGCGCGTCGCGCCGGCGTCGAGCTTGCGCTTGAGATTGTCGAGGTCGCCCTGCGTGCTGGTGGCGCCGGGGTGGGTTTCGGGATAGGCCGCGACCGAGATCTCGAAATCGCCGATGCGTCTGAGCCCGGCAACCAGGTCGGTGGCGTAGGCGTAGCCGCCGGGGTGCGGCGTGTAGTCGGCACCGGCGGGCGCGTCGCCGCGGAGCGCCACGATGTGACGGACGCCAGCATCCCAGTATAGCCGCGCGACGTCGTCTACCGTGCCCTGGGTCGCCTCGACGCAGGTCAGGTGGGCGGCGGGGACCAGGCTGGTTTCGTTGAGGATGCGCGTGAGAGTCGCGTGGGTTCGGGCCTGGGTGCTGCCGCCGGCGCCATAGGTGACGGAGACGAAGCGCGGCGCCAGCGGCTCCAGCCGACGGATCGCGGACCAGAGCTGGGTCTCCAGCGCCTCGGTGCGGGGCGGGAAGAACTCGAATGACAGCGCCGGCGGGGCCTGATGGGCATCGCGTGCCGGCAGAGCGGGAACCCGTGGTCCGGTCAGCCAGCGCTCAAGCGTGGCTTCGGATCGTGAGATAGGGTCGGCTCGTGTCGAGATGTTCATCTGGCTGATTTGCTGCATCGGATCGGTCATACAAGAGTTGGGGTGGGAAAGGCTAACGGTTCAGAATCGGCAGGCTGGCGGGATTGGCGTGAGTTTCAGAACAATTCTGGCTACTCTGCATTGCCGCAACGCCACCATGTGGTAAATTGGTGATAGATTGAGAGTGTTATCCACAAATAAGCTGGCTCGAACGAGGATCCGTCTCGCCGCGTAAGCCGTTGAACATCGGAAGTCTGGTATTGTCCGGTGACCGCAACCTTTTTCATTCGGAGCCCAGTCCCTCTATGCGCGCCGTCTCCCACTCCTGTCTAATCGCCATCGCGTTGTGCCTGAGCAGCCTGGTCGCCGGCTGCGCGACAGCGCCGCCGACGAGCGATCCGGAAGCGGCCGCGGATTTCGCGGAGACGGACGATCCGCTCGAGCCGACCAACCGGGTGTTCTACAAGGTCAATGACGCGCTCGACACAGCGTTGCTGCGGCCCGCAGCCAAAGCTTATCGTTATGTATTACCGCAAACGGTGCGCAACGGCGTCCATAACGTGCTCGGCAACCTGGGCAATCCGGTGCAGTTTTCCAACGACGTTCTGCAAGGCAAGCCGAAGCGGGCCGGAGACACGTTGATGCGGACCCTGATCAACTCCACGGTCGGAGTGGCTGGAGTATTCGATGTCGCGACCGGCTGGGGCTACCCCGCGCACGATACGGATTTTGGCCTGACCTTGGCGCATTGGGGTGTGCCGAATGGTCCGTTCCTGTTCCTGCCGTTCCTGGGCCCGACCAACCCGCGCGATGCCACCGGCTTCGGCGTCGACATTGCCCAGGATCCGTTCACATGGGTGGGTAAGGGCGCGATCGTGTCGGGGTTGGACTGGAGCCGGTTCGGACTGAACGTTCTCGATGCGCGAGAGCGCGTTCTGGATCCGCTGGAACAGATCAAGAAGACGGCGCTTGACCCCTATGCCACTTTTCGCAGTTTATATCGCCAGCGGCGGGCGTCGCAGATCGAGACGTTGCAGCACCCTGAGCAGGGTACCGTGCCGGTCTGGTTCCGCCAGTCCGCCGCCCGATAGGCAGCCATGTCGATGGAAGGCACTGAACGTATGCCGAATGCCGTGATCTCAACGCAGCGCCTGCCTGACATTTCCCGCCGCCGCGTGCTTCAGCTCTCGGGCGCCGCGTTCGTTCTGGTTTCGTTTGCCGGCCGCACTTTCGCCCAGGCGGCCCAAACGCCTGGTGCCGCGTTCGTGAAGTCGGCGGTCGATCAGCTGATGGCGATCGTCAACAAGCCCGGATCACCACAAGGCAAGCATACTGAGCTCACCCGTGTCGTCGAGCAGAACGTCGACATCAACGAGATCGCGAAGTTCTCCCTGGGCCGGTTCTGGCGCACCGCTGCACCCGAACAGCAGAAGCAATATGTCACGCTATTCCACGACGTACTGGTCAACAACATCACCGGCAAGATCGGCGACTACGAGGGCGTTCGCCTAGTGATGGGTAAAAGCCAGATGCGGGAGGATACCGAAATCGTCTCGACAATGGTGGAGCGGCCGAACAACCCGCCCACCAACGTCGATTGGGTGCTGTCGACAGCGTCCGGCGGACCCAGGGTGATCGACGTGATTGCGGAGGGCACGTCGTTGCGGCTGACCCAGCGGCAGGATTACGCCGCCTATCTATCGCGCAACAACAACAACGTGCAGGCGCTGATCGACGCCATGCGCCAGCAGCTGGCGGCCGGGTAAGGCCACGCTGCAACCCTTTTCCGGGCATGATCGTGGTCGATGTGATTGAGTAGAACCAGATCCGTATGAGGCGACCATTGAGCTTCCAATCTGGGAGCGGATTACCGGCACCAGCCTTTCTTACAATCAGCGCTACGTCATTTTCGTCGAGCTCAAAGACGGCAAGATCCGGCGTTGCCGAAATTATTGGAATTCATTGGTCTCGACCGAGGCTTACGGTAGCCATGAGGTAAGGGTGCCGGGCTTTAGGCAAACCGCGGAAGACTTAAACGAGCCGATGCTGATCGTGGGCCACAAAGCTACGGAGGATCGGTGCCGCTGTCAGGTAGCTGCCGTTGCGGAACAATCCACTCCACGTTGGAGGCTGAGACGATGCCGGCCTCTTACGCTTGCCACTGCCTGAATTGACAAATTATGTCAGGCAGTGCGTTCGCGCTGCGAGCCCCGGTATGTGAGGATCGGCTGAGCTTTAAAGCCGAATCGACGACGCGGAAGCATGACGATCCGCGCGGAAATAAGACCTCCCGGCGATTCTGTGCGATATGCATGAAAAGACTTTACAGCACCAACAGCAGTCGGCGCGGTGTGGCCTTGCTCCGTGTTGGCACTCTCAATGCCAGCCACGAAGTCGTGCCGCTCATCCATATCTGGACCAAGCGTGAGCAGTATTGGGTTGTCTTGCCAGAGGATACCGAGACTTGCGATGAAGCCATTCCTGCAGAACGGGCAATGGCAGTCTTTGCACCCAACTTCCATTAGTCAAAACCGGGCAAGCTGGCAAAAATATCCGTGTCTCGCCCGTCAGAGCTGCGGTAATAAAACTTAAGCTGCTATCTGATAAGTTTAGCTATGTTTTCTGCTTTGGCGCTGTGGGTTTTCTTTTTGCCGCGACCCGGTCGGCTGCCGCCAGCGCCGCCTGGGCCCATGTAAGAAACTCGTCGGGCTCGTCGAACAGCCGCTCCGGCGCGCGCCAGAAGGCAAGGTCTATGGTTGTGCCCTTCTTCTCGTAATTGAGGGGTGGAGAGGATTGCGCTTCGGCGAACGCCACCCGGTTCTGGTCGTCGACGCGGAAATAGAGCGTATTGTCGCTGACCATCCCGAACATCCAGCCGTTGCAGAACACGCCGGTCTTGCCGAACATACGCCGCAACGTGACGTGGCCGAGCGGTGCCAGCTGCTCCCGCAGGAACTCGGCGAAGCTGTTGCTGGCGTCCATTTTCCGTTGTCCCACCAAAGCTCTAATCGTTTCAGGCCGGATCGTTGAGGATCGATCCGGAGGCAGGTCTTCTTCGAACGCTTTCATAGACCAGCATGGCGTGTCCGTCTCGCATGAAACCATCGCATTCGATCATGCCGATGCCGCCGAGGATGGTACGGGAGGCGAAGTTGGTCTCCCTTGCCACGGCAATGATGCGGTTGAGCTCGACTTGGTCGTGGCCGAAGCGCAGCGCGGAGCTGGCAGCCTCGCGCGCCAGGCCCCTCCCCTGCACCTCTGGCCACAGCGCGAAACGTAGCGCGATGCCGCGGTGGTCGGCGCGGTGCATCAGGCCGGTCACGCCGAGGAATTTTCCCTCGTTCGCCGATCGGACGCTCCACATGCCGTAGCCATGGCGCGCCCATGTCGAGATATCCTCGGCCAGTTCCTCGGCGGCGCGGGTGGGGGTGCGAACGCCATCCAGCATCATGGCGAAGACGCGGGGTTCGGCCTTGATCGCCTGAAGGTCGTTCAGGTCGCGCCAGCTTACGGGGGATAAAACCAATCTTCCGGTCTGGATCACCCAAGCAGAGGTCAAGGCCAGGGCTCTGCCCCGGACCCGCCAAGGAGGGGTCGCCCCTTGTGAACCCTACCCATAGTCCGGCGGGTCCAAGAGCGCTTCTCCCAATGCTTGGACGTGAGCGGGGTGTGAAGCGTAGCGGGCGAAGGTTCCGATTCCTGCCTTCGGCAGTTGGAATGCCCGCAGAGGGAGAGCCCCATCCTACCTGGCTAAAGGGCGATACTTGATGCGGTGCGGCTCCGTTGCCTCCGCACCCAGTCGCCGGCGCTTGTCTTCCTCGTAGGCCTGGAAGTTACCCTCGAACCACTCGACATGGCTGTCGCCCTCGAAGGCCAGGATGTGCGTCGCCAGCCGATCGAGGAACCAGCGGTCATGGCTGATCACCACGACACAGCCGGCGAACTCAGACAAGGCGTCTTCCAGCGCGCGCAATGTGTCGACGTCGAGGTCATTGGTCGGCTCGTCGAGCAGGATGACGTTGTGTTCGGCCTTCAGCATCTTGGCGAGGTGAACGCGGTTGCGCTCGCCGCCGGACAGGATACCGACCTTTTTCTGCTGGTCGGAGCCCTTGAAGTTGAACGCCCCGACATAGGCGCGCGAGGGCACCGCCCGCTTGCCGAGATAGATCACGTCGGTGCCGCCGCTGATTTCCTCCCACACGCTCTTGGTCGGGTCGAGACTGTCGCGGGACTGATCGACGTAGCCCAATTTCACCGTGTCGCCGACGCGAAGGTGGCCGCTATCGGGCACCTCCTGCTCGGTGATCATGCGGAACAGGGTAGTCTTGCCGGCGCCGTTGGGACCGATGACCCCAACGATGCCGCCCGGCGGCAACTTGAAGTTCAGGTTGTCGATCAGCATCCGGTTGCCGTAGCCTTTGCGAAGGTCTTCGGCCTCGATGACAATACCGCCCAGGCGCGGACCGGGCGTGATGACGATGTCGGCGACGCCCGCCGACAGCTCCTGCGACTTTTGCAGCATCTCCTCGTATTTGGCGATGCGGGAGCGGCTTTTGGTCTGGCGGGCGCGGGGCGAGGAGGAGATCCACTCGCTTTCTGCGGCAAGGGCACGCTGGCGGGAGCTTTCCTCCTTTTCCTCCTGCTGCAAGCGCTTGCGCTTCTGTTGCAGCCAGGACGAGTAGTTGCCCTCGAACGGGTAGCCGCGGCCGCGCTCGATCTCGAGGATCCAGTTGGTGACATTGTCGAGGAAGTAGCGGTCATGGGTGATGACCATTACGGTGCCAGTGTAGTCATGCAGGGTGCGTTCCAGCCACGACACGCTTTCGGCGTCGAGATGGTTGGTCGGCTCGTCGAGCAACAGGATGTCGGGCTTTTCGAGCAGCAGGCGGCACAGCGCGACGCGCCGGCGCTCGCCGCCGGATAGGGACGAGACGGAGGAATCAGCCGGGGGGCAGCGCAGCGCGTCGAGCGCGATCTCCACCCGGCGGTCGAGCTCCCAGCCATCCTGGGCGTCGATGATCTCCTGCAAGTCGGCCTGCTCGGCGAGCAGCTTGTTCATCTTGTCATCGTCCATCGGCTCGGCGAACTCCATCGAGATCGCGTTGAACCGGTCGAGCGCGGCTTTCAGTTCGGCGAAGGCCGCCTCGACGTTCTCGCCAACGGTCCTGTCCTCGTCGAGCTTTGGCTCCTGCTCGAGGTAGCCGACCTTGACACCCTCGGCGGCCCAGGCCTCTCCGCCGTACTCGGTCTCGATGCCGGCCATGATCTTGAGCAGGGTGGATTTGCCGGCGCCGTTGACGCCGAGCACGCCGATCTTGACTCCGGGCAGAAACGACAGGGTGATGCCCTTGAACACCTCGCGGCCGCCCGGGAAGGCCTTGGTCAGGTCCTTCATGACGTAGACATACTGGTAGCTGGCCATGGGCCGTGGGCTCCTGATACGGATGGTTTTCCACGTTCTACGAGTGGGCCAAGCGGGCGGCAACTGAGAACGCCGGGTTTTATGCTGAACGCCGCAGGCAAGAAGGATTGGGCTCTGCCCTAACCCGCAAAGGGGCAGTCGCCCCTTTGAACCCCTCTACTTAGGTTAGACGCTCCAGAACGCTATCCTGGTGGGGTATGGGGCAGAGCCCCATAATGTTCTTGCCTACGACGTCAGACGGCAGGTGTTGCACGCTGACGCCTGGTTGCCCGGCGGCGAGTTCCACGATGTGGTCGTGGTGGGTGAACAAAATGACCTGGGTGGTGCGGCCGAGCTCGGCCAGCAGGGCGATCGCGGCGCTGGCGCGGGTGTCGTCGAAGTTCACCAGCAGGTCGTCGGCGATCAACGGCATCGGCTCGGCGGTGGCGGCATGGGCCTCGATGGTGGCGATCCGCAAGGCGAGAAAAAGCTGATCGCGTGCGCCCTCGCTTAGTGCCTCGACCGGGCATTCGACGTTTGCAGCGGTGACTGCCTGCAGCACGCTGCGGCCGGCGCTGTCCTCGGCGACGCTGAGGCGGACGTAGCGGCCGGCGGTGAGCCGGGAGAAGTGCGCGCCAACGGTTCGCAGCAGCGGGCCCTGCTGCTCGCGCCGGAACCGGTCGATGCCGGCGCGCAGCAGCACGCGGGCGACGTGCAGCCGGGCGTAGCGCTCCGCGGCGCCGCGGGCGTCGGCGAGCGCATGCTCGGCCTGTTGGGCGGAGACCGAGGCATCGCCGCCGTGCTGCATCTCGGTCAGAGCGGTCTCGGCGCGGGTACGGTCGGCACTCAGCCGGACCAAGTTTTCAGCGAGGCCAACGAGTTCGACGTCGATCCCGGCGAGGCGCGCCACGACATCGTCAGGGTCCGTACCGGCGGCTTCGGTACGGAGTGCGGCCTCGGTCAGGCCGTCCCCTTGGACCAGCAGCGCCTGGCTGAGGCGAGCGGTTTCGGCGGCGAGCGTATCGTGGTGACGGGCGCGGGCGATCGCCTGTTCGAGTTCGGCGTCGTCAGCGGCACCGGCGAGTTTTCTCAGCGCGTCGAGTTCGTCGGCTGCGAGGCGGGCGCGGCGTACGGCATCGGCTGCCGCTTCGCCGTGGCCGCGGATGCGGTCGGTGAGCGATGCGGCCTGGGTGACGGCCAGCCGCGCCTCGGCGAGGCGGCGGGCGAGGCGCGCGGCGATCGCCGCCGGCGGTTCGTCGGATGGCGGCGACAGGCGTTGGCCCAGCGCATTCGCCTGGCCGGCAAATTTTCCCATGGTCACCGTCATGTCGGCGATGCGCTGCTCGTCGGCGCGCCAGGCCGGCGCGGCCTCGGCGATGCGCTCCCAGGCTATGAGGACGGCCTGGGCGATCTCGACCGAGGCTTGTGGCGGGAGCCCGAGTGCGGCGGCGGCCGGGGTCCATTCGAGCTGCCAGGCGTCGAGCGCGGCGGCGGCGGCTTCGGCGGCGTCGCGCGCCTCCGCCAGGCTTGCCTGCTCGCGGGCCGAAGCTTGCTCGCGGGCGTGATGTGCCGCGAGCCCGGCCTCGGCGGCGGCGCAGGCGGTCTCGGCGCGCAGCAGCAGCGCGAACAGCGTTTCCGACGCTTCGAGGTCGAGCAGCACCGTTGCGAAGGCGGCGCGGGCACGGTCGCGACGGCCCGCCAAATCGTCCCGGCTGCGGCGCAGCTCGGCGGTCGTTTCGGCGAGTTTGAGGATTTCGGCGCGGTGGCGGCGCCATTCGGCCATCGCCGGAGGGGCCGCGGGCAGCAGGACGACCGGTGCCCAGAGTGCGTGCCAGGCCTCGTTCGCGTGGGCCAGGGCAGCGGCGGCGGCGGCCAACGCACCGTCGGTCGCGGCTTGGTTGGCGCGCAGGGACTCCAGGCGGGCGTGGGCCGCGAGAAACTCGGCGACGCGCTGGGCCTCGTCGGCGCGGCCGTCGGCCAGGCGGTCGGCTTCGTCGCGACGTGCTTCGAAGCCGTCGAGGAGGGCGGCGGACGTTTTTCCGGTTTCATGCGGGTGGCGGATCTGGCGCCAGACCTCATCGCGGGCGGCACGGGCCAGCGCCACAGCATCGGGCGTCGGCACGACGGTGCCCTGGCCAAGCCGCGCGACCTGCCGCGCCAGCTGCGCGATCTCGGCGGCGTGCCCGGATGTAGTCTCCTGGGCCTTGGCCAGCGCCAAGTTGGCGGCGTCGAGCCGCAGCACGTGAGCTTCGGCCTCGGCCGGCAGCGGCAGACGGCAGGCGGCGAGTTCCGCCGCGGTGCCGTGCCACAGTGGCAGGCCGGCGAGTGCCGCCGCGCCCGCGTGTTCGGCATCGGCGGCAGTCCGGGTGGCGCGCGACAGCTCGGCCTCGACCGGGCCCTCCGCGCGCGCCGCCTCGATCGTGCGCCGCAGCAGCGCCGGCGAGGGCGGTTGCGGATTGTCGCGCAGAGCGGAAACAGCCTGTTGGCCGCGGCGGGTTGCCGCCTGCAGCGCCTGCGTGGCGGACGCGGCGGTGACGGCGAGTGCGGCATGCCGGCTGAGCAGGCGGTGCACGGCGTGGCGCGCGCCGGCGGAGGGCACGGCGTCACGCGCGGCCTCGGGCGACAACGGCGAGCCGATGTCGAGCAGCGCATCCTGGACCCGGGAGCGGTAGGCGGCGACTTCCTGGCGCACCTTGGGCAGGTCGGACGCGGCCTGCCCGGCGATGGCCGTGTCGCGCATCAGGGCGTCGATCGCGTCCTGCGCCTCGAACACCGGTGCATCCTGCGGCAGCGCCGCGCGTTCGGCGGTCAGATGCAGGCCAGCCTGGGTTTCGCGTTCATTATCTCGCGCGGCCTCGTTGCGCGCCGTTAGGATGTCGCGCAGCCGGGCCTCGGCTTCGGCGGGCAGGTCAGGGGCATCGGCGACGGCGACGGCGACCAGGGCGTCGCGCGTCGAAGCAAGCCCGGCCAGCAGGGGTGCGACGCGGCGGATGCGCTGCAGCCGGTTGCTTTCAACGTTGAGCGCGGTGATCGCGCGCTGGACGCGGGCTAGGCCCTCGATCGCGGCGGCGCGGCTCGCCTCGGCCTCGTGCCAGGCACCGGGTGCGACGGCACGCGCGTCGCTGTCGCGGTTGGCTTGGTTCCAGGTCTTCAGCGCCTCCGACAGCACGCGGCGGCCGCGGCCGTCGCCGACCAGCTGTTTTTCCTCCGTCTCCAACTGCTCGAGCACGCGGCGCAGGTTCAACTGCCCGGTGCCGGCGAGCAAGCTTTCGCCGGCCTCGCCGCCGCTGCGCAACAGGTCCTGGCCGCCTTGGCGCAGGCGCACGCCGTCGAGGCCGAAGCCGCGCTCGAACAGGTCGCGGCCGGTGCCGCCGAGAAATCTTTTCAACGCGTCGTCCGGCACCGGCTGGTCGGCGGCGTCACGCAGCGTGTCGCGGGCGCCCTTGCGGCGGATGAAGGCGGCTTGCGTGCCGTCGCGTGAGATCAGGGAAAATCCGACGCGCAGCGCCGGGGAGCCGTGCAAGAAGCCGTAGTCGGTGCGGTGGCCAAACCCGAAAAGCCCGTCGGCGATGGCGGCGAGGGCGGTGGATTTGCCGGCCTCGTTGGCGCCGTGAACGATTTGCAGCGGCACCTCCGGCGAGAAGTCGAGGACGACGTCGGACAGATGGCCGTAGCGCAGCAGCTCGAGCCGGCGCAGCCTCATCCGGCGGCGGCCAGGGCGTCGGCGGTGATCTGCCAGGCATCCTCGGCGAAGGCGCGCAGGGCGTCGGCGGTGTCGGGCAGTTCGAGCTTGTCGCGCTCCGTTGGCGGCAGCTTCTGGCGCAACGCGGCGAGGTCGTCGAGCAGGGCCTTGACCAGCCCCGGATCGTCGAGGCCGGCGGCGAAGGCGGCGCGCAGCGGCTCCATGGTTTCCGCCTCGACCGCCGCCATGGGCCTGGTGCGCACCCGCACGGATTCCACGAACAGCTCGGCGCCGGCGGCGTTAGCGGCGTCACGGCACTCGGCGGCGAGGCGCTGGCTGTCGCCGAGCAGTGTTCCGTGCAGGCTGGTGGCGCCGGTCAGCGTCAGCCGGGCCAGCAGCGGGCGGCCGTCGGCGGCGGCGGCGGCGGCGCGGACGTGGTCGGCGATGCGGCCGGTGAGGCTTGCGACATCGGCGCCGACGGCATCAACCTGCACCGCGGCCCAGCGCAGCACGTCCACCGTGCGGTGCTCGACGGCGACGACGCCGCGGTCCTCGACGGTGACTATGGTGCAGCCCTTGGCGCCGATCTCGCGGGCGTGGCGGCCCTGGAGGTTGCCGGGGAAGACGATCCACGGGCGCTCGGCGAGCACCTGGCGGCCGTGGATGTGGCCGAGCGCCCAGTAGCCGTAGCCCTTGAGCTTGAGTGCCTCGACGCTGCAGGGAGCGTAGGTGGCGTGGTCGCCCGGGTCTCCCGCGGACGTGTGCAGCACGCCGATGTTGAGTTTTCCCGCGATCGCCGCGTTGTAGTCGGCGGAAAGGTCCTCGGGCACGGCGCGGTTGGGGAACGAGTGACCATGCAGCGATATGTCGAGGTCGGGCAGGTGGAAGGTTTCGCAGGTCCGGTAGGAGAATTCGCGCACCGTGTCGGGCAGGCTGAGGCCGCGGGTGATGATCGACTTCGCATCGTGGTTACCGCGCAGCAGGAAGCAGGGGCGGGCGAGCCGGCGCATCTCGGCGGCGAAGAACAGTCCGGTCGAGAAGTCTTTCCAGTCGCCGTCGTAAAGGTCGCCGGCGATGATGACGAACGCTACGTCCTCGGCGCGCGCCAGGTCGATCATCGCGGAGAAGGCGCGGCGGGTGCAGTGGCGGATGACCGCGTCCGGCAGGTCGGCGCGGTCATGCAGCCCGGCCATCGGGCTGTCGAGATGGATGTCGGCGGCGTGCAGAAACTTCATCGGGCCCCTGTTCAAGGTGCAACTCGGTGCATGTCTAGGGTCATACCAAAGATTGCGGGCGTGACCTACAGAAGCAGAAAGCCTGGGCTTTCCCGCCGGGGTGCTCAAACTGTCGAAGGTGGCAGTCAGAAACTTGATCGCTGCACGGTGCGCTACCTGATCTTGCGATCATTTCCAAGGTGCGATCCAGAGGTAACATGTGTTTGTCTGCAAGTGGGAAATTGCTTGATCCGCGAGTAAGCCCTCTGATTTCCTGAACCAGCAATTCGCGGGTTCATTTAGGTGACCTCCGCCGGGATGTTGTAAGTGCGGCACCGCTCAGTGGGCGATGGTATGTCGTCGGCCGATTGGGTCCAGCGGAACGCCTTCGGCTCGCTGTCGTGCTGGTCGATGAAAGCCCGAATACCGGCATGCATGGCGGCAACGCTGCGGTGGGCGCTTCGCTTAATCTGTTTGCCGGTCAGAAGCGCGAAGAACTGCTTTACCTGGTTGAGCCAGGACGAGCTAGTCGGCATGAGGTGCACGTGCCAGGGCGGCCTGCGCGTCAGCCAATCGCGGACCTTATGAGTGGCGTCGTGATCCATCACGAGATGATATGTGAAGATCACGGGGCACGGCATCCTCGATCTCGTCAGGCAAGCGGCAAAACTCTGCGGCACGGTGCCGGGGAAGGCCCTCGCCGATCACCCGGTCGGTGGCGATATCCAGCGCTGCGAACAAGGATGTCGTGCCATGACGTTTGTCGTCGTAGGTTTGCCTCGCGATCTAGCCCGGCCGCATCGCCAGCATCGGCTGACTGCGGTCCGAA
>JAYTTA010000449.1:0-15425 GCA_043745345.1 Acetobacteraceae bacterium
GCCATCGTCTCGATGGCGGGCATGTGCCGAATAGGCATTTCGCACCTTTCCCCCGCGACCGATCACGTCAAGGCATCCCATGCATCTCGCCGAACTCAAGGCAAAATCCCCCGCTGACCTGCTCAGCTTCGCCGAATCGCTTCAGGTCGAGAACGCGTCTTCGCTGCGCAAGCAGGACATGATGTTCGCGATTTTGAAGAACCTGGCCGAGAACGACCAGGCCATTCATGGCGAGGGCACGCTTGAAATCCTGCCGGACGGGTTCGGGTTCCTGCGCTCGCCGCAGGCCAACTACCTTCCGGGTCCGGACGACATCTATGTCAGCCCGACCCAGGTTCGCCGCTATGGCCTGCGCATCGGCGACAGCGTCGAGGGCCAGATCCGTGCCCCCAAGGACGGCGAGCGCTACTTCGCGCTGTTGAAGCTCAACACCATTAATTTCGAGGATCCCGAGGCGGTCAAGCACCGCATCAACTTCGATAATCTTACTCCGCTTTACCCTGACCGCCGGCTCAAGATGGAGGTGGAGAACTTCCAATCCGTTGCCAAGGGTCCCGGCAAGGATTTCACGCCGCGCGTCATCGACCTGATCGCGCCGATCGGTATGGGCCAGCGCGCCCTGATCGTGGCGCCGCCGCGCACCGGCAAGACCGTGATGCTGCAGAACATCGCGGCCGCCATTGCCGAAAACCACCCCGAAGTGTTCCTGATCGTGCTGCTGATCGACGAGCGGCCGGAGGAAGTCACCGACATGTCGCGCAGCGTCAAGGGCGAGGTTGTCGCCTCGACCTTCGATGAGCCCGCGACGCGGCACGTGCAGGTGACCGAGATGGTGCTGGAAAAGGCCAAGCGCTTGGTGGAACACAAGCGCGACGTGGTTATTCTGCTCGACAGCATCACAAGGCTGGCGCGGGCCTACAACACCGTCGTGCCGTCATCGGGCAAGGTGCTGACCGGCGGCGTGGATGCCAACGCGCTGCAACGCCCGAAGCGGTTTTTCGGCGCCGCCCGCAACATCGAGGAAGGTGGCTCGCTCACCATTATCGCGACCGCGCTGATCGACACCGGATCGCGCATGGACGAGGTGATTTTCGAGGAGTTCAAGGGCACCGGCAACTCGGAGATCATTCTGGACCGCAAGCTGTCCGACAAGCGCAGCTTCCCGGCGATCGACATCACCAAGTCCGGCACTCGCAAGGAAGAACTGCTGGTCGATCGCGCGATGCTGTCGAAGATGTGGGTGCTGCGCCGCATCCTTAATCCGATGGGCACGACAGACGCGATGGAGTTCCTGCTGGACAAGCTGAAATACAGCAAGACCAACAATGATTTCTTTGAGGCGATGAATACGTAAGGAACTACAGGGCGCCGCCCCAAAACCTGCCGGGGTAGCGCCCCGGTGCGCTTTACCTAAGTGTTGTGTCTCAAGCGTCTAGCCAATTGGGGGGGGCAGGGGCGTTGCCCCTGGGCGTGCTCATTCTGCCGCAATTCTTTTACTAAGCAGCCCCTGCGCGATCAGCGTCTCGGCGATCTGAACTGCGTTCAGCGCCGCGCCCTTGCGGAGGTTATCGGACACGCACCAGAAGGCCAGCCCGTGCGGCACGGTTGGGTCCTTGCGCAGCCGGCTGATGAACACCGCATCCTCGCCGACGCATTCGGCGGGGGTCATGTAGCCGCCATCCTCGCGCGTATCCATCACCACGATGCCGGGTGCCGAGCGCAGCACGTCGCGTGCCTCGGATGCGGTGACCGGCCGCTCGAACTCGACGTGAATTGCCTCGGCGTGGCCGATGAACACCGGCACGCGCACGCAGGTGGCGATTACCGCGATGTCGGGGTCGAGGATTTTCCGTGTCTCGACCACCATCTTCCATTCCTCCTTGGTGGCGCCGTCCTCCATGAACCTATCGATGTGGGGGATGCAGTTGAAGGCGATCGGCTTGGTGAACTGCTGCGGCGGCGGGGTTTCGTGGACGAACGAGGATTTGGTCTGGCTGAACAACTCGTCCATGCCTTCCTTGCCGGCGCCGGAGACCGACTGGTAGGTCGAAACCACCACGCGCTTGATCTTGTAGCGGTCGTGCAGGGGTTTTAGCGCGACGACCATCTGGATCGTCGAGCAGTTTGGATTGGCGATGATCCGACGCTTGGCGAATTTGGCCAGCGCCTGTGGGTTCACCTCCGGCACCACCAGCGGCACGTCGGGGTCCATGCGGAACTGGCTGGTATTGTCGATCACCACGCAGCCAGCGGCGGCGGCGCGGGGCGCATGGATAGCGGAGACCGAGGCACCGGGGCTGAACAGCCCGATATCCCAACCGGCGAAGTTGAACGTATCGACGTTCTTGACCGTCAACACTTTTTTGTCGCCGAATGAGATTTCACTGCCGGTGGACCGGGCGGAAGCTAGCGCCACCACCTCGTCGGCGGGGAATTTGCGTTCCAGCAGGGTTTTGATGATTTCGCGCCCGACTGCCCCGGTGGCGCCGACAACCGCGACCCTGTAGCCCATCGTTATTCTCCTGTTGCTCCTGAGGCTCTGCCCCAAAAGTCGCCTAGTGTAGCCTACTTCTTAAAGTATTGCGCTCCCGGGCGCGTCCCGGGCGGGGTTTGGGGCAGCGCCCCATCCTTGCTTCCTATTCCGCCCAACTCGACCGCCCCTGGATCGCCCAAAGTCCATCAACGCATGTCACAATATACAGCGATTTATAATGCCCGATCACGCTGTCGTCGCCGCGGTAGCGGGTGAACTGGACGCGGAAATGTACCTTGCCGGGTCCGGCGTCGATCGGCTCGACATAGTCCCATTCGCTGCGGCCCCATCCGGCCGACTGGCCTTGGCTGGCCCAGACCAGGTTGCGGTAGTCGTCCGGGGTTTGCATCACCGTAATCGTGCCGCTGTGGAAGCGTACGTGCGGGAAGTGGAACCATCGGGTTTTGATCGCCGCCTCGTCACGCGCGTTGAAGGCGGCCATGAACCCGTCCATCGCCGCCCGGGCGTCGGTGACTGCCTTGTCGCTGTCCAGCATTGCTTTGTTCCTCATGTCCGCGGCCACTCTATGCGCGCGGAAAAAATTCGTCTTTACCTGTCGCGACGCAGAATCCTCGGAGGGAACCGCCATGTCTGAGAAATCCGGCCACGCGACGCAGATCGGGCACTTCATCGGCGGAGCGCCTGTCGCCGGCGCCAGCGGCCGCACATCGCCGGTCTACAATCCGGCGACCGGCGAGGTCAGCGGCCATGTCGCGCTGGCCAACGAGGCCGAGATCGAGGCGACGGTTGCCGCGGCCCGTGCCGCCTGGCCGGCCTGGGCCGCGACGCCGCCGCTGCGCCGCGCGCGCGTCATGTTTAAGTTCAAGGAGCTTTTGGAGCGCGACCGACGCGAGCTCTCCGCCATCGTCACCGCCGAGCATGGCAAGGTGCTGTCGGACGCCGATGGCGAGGTTCAGCGCGGCATGGAGGTGGTGGAGTTCGCCTGCGGCATACCCCATCTGTTGAAGGGCGAGTTCACTGAGGCGGTCGGCACCGGGATCGACGCTTGGTCGGTGCGCCAGCCGCTCGGCGTCGTCGCCGGCATCACGCCGTTCAATTTCCCGATCATGGTGCCGCTGTGGATGATCCCGGTCGCGCTCGCCACCGGCAACTGTTTTATTCTCAAGCCGTCGGAGAAGGACCCTTCGGCGGGCCTGAAGATTGCTGCCCTGCTGGCCGAGGCAGGCCTGCCGCCGGGCGTGTTCAGCGTGTTGCAAGGCGATCGCACGGCGGTTGAGGGACTGTTGGCCCACCCTGATATCCAGGCCGTCAGCTTCGTCGGCTCGACTCCGGTTGCCCAGGCGATCTATCGCGGCGGCACCGCCGCCGGCAAGCGGGTGCAGGCTTTGGGTGGCGCCAAGAACCACCTGGTGGTGATGCCCGACGCCGACCTGGACGAGGCCGCCGACGCCCTGATGGGTGCGGCCTATGGCTCGGCAGGGGAGCGCTGCATGGCGATCTCGGTCGCCGTCGCGGTGGGCGACTCCGCCGACAAGCTGATCTCAAAACTGGAGCCGCGTGTGCGCGCGCTGCGGATTGGTCCCGGCACCGATCCGGAGGCCGAGATGGGCCCGCTGGTGACCCGCGAGCATCGCGACCGTGTTTCCGGCTACGTCGGCATCGGCGAAAAGGAAGGGGCAAAGCTGGTGGTCGATGGCCGCGGCGTCACGTTACAGGGCTATGAGGACGGCTTCTTCATCGGCGGCACCCTGTTCGACAACGTCACCACCGACATGCGGATCTACAACGAGGAAATTTTCGGCCCGGTGCTGGCGGTGGTGCGCACGCCCGACCTGGCCGGCGCGATGCGGATGATCAACGACCATGCCTTCGGCAACGGCGTTTCTCTTTTCACCGCGGATGGCGGCGCGGCGCGGGACTTCGCCAACGGTATCCAGGTCGGCATGGTCGGCATCAACATCCCGATTCCGGTGCCGATGGCGTTCCACAGTTTTGGCGGATGGAAACAGTCGATGTTCGGCGACCACCACATGCATGGATCGGAGGGTGTGCGCTTCTACACCCGGTACAAGGCGGTAACACAGCGTTGGCCCAAGGGTGCGCGGCGCGGCGCCGAGTTCGTCATGCCGACGCTGGGTCGTTAGGATGGAAATCGCTCCGGCTGTGGAGGTCAAGCAGCCGGAGCGACCTAAGCTGCTCCAGATCATGGGCCCTGGGCTGATCACCGGGGCGTCGGACGACGATCCCAGTGGCATTGCCACCTACTCCCAGGCTGGCGCGCAGTTCGGCTATGAGCTCGGCTGGACGCTGCTACTGACCTATCCGCTGATGTGCGCCATTCAGCAGATCAGCGCCGAGATCGGGCGTGTGACCGGGCAGGGGCTGGCCGGCAACCTGCGGGAGCATTATCCGCGCTGGCTGCTGCATGGAGTTGTTTTCCTGCTTGTCATCGCCAACACGATCAACATCGGTGCTGACCTCGGCGCCATGGCGGCGGCGCTCAACCTGCTGGTCGGCGGTCCGGTGCTGCTGTTTGTGGCAGCGTTCGCCGTTGTATCGGTGCTGCTTGAAACCTTCCTGCGCTATTCTCGCTACGTTTTCGTCCTGAAATGGCTGACGCTGTCGCTGTTCGCCTACGTCGGCACGGTGTTCGTGGTCGGCGTGCCGTGGGGTGAGGTCGCCTGGCACCTGGTGGTGCCGCACATCTCGTTGACGGCGGACTACCTCACCGTGATGGTCGCGGTGTTCGGCACCACCATCAGCCCGTACCTGTTCTTCTGGCAGGCCAGCGAGGAGGTCGAGGAGGCGTGGGAGCGGCCAGGTGCCAGGCCGTTGCGGGATGCGCCGTCGCAGGCGCCGGCGGAATTCCAGCGCATCCGCATCGACACCTATGTCGGCATGGCGTTCTCTAACCTGATCGCGCTGTTCATCGTGCTGACCACCGCGGCGACCCTGCACGCGCACGGCATCACCGATATCCAGACGTCATCCCAGGCGGCCGAGGCGCTGCGCCCGTTGGCGGGGAGATTCGCCTTCACCGTGTTCGCGCTCGGCATCATCGGAACCGGGCTGCTGGCGCTGCCGGTGCTGGCCGGATCGGCCGCCTTCGCGATCGGTGAGGCGCTGGAGTGGCCGGTTGGCCTGGCGCGAAAGTTGCAGCAGGCGCGCGCCTTCTACGCCGCCATCGCCGCAGCCACGGTGATCGGCGCGCTGCTCAACTTCGTGTCGTTGGACCCCGTCAAGGCGTTGTTCTGGAGCGCGGTGGTGAACGGCGTGATTGCCGTGCCGGTGATGGCGATGATGCTGCTGATGGCAATGCGGTCCAAGGTCATGGGCGAGTTCGTGCTTGGCCCCGTGCTGAAATGGTTCGGCTGGCTGGCAACGGCGGTGATGGCGCTGGCGGCGTTCGGCATGTTTGCGACGTGGGGAATCTAGTTGGCCCAGGCGGAGGGCGAAGCTGGTTTCGTTTCGGATCTGCGCCTGACCTTGCCTGAATTCGATCATCCGTCTGCGAGCCTGCCGAACGCCGAGAGTCCCCAGAAACTTTTTCTTCTTGCACTCTTCTGGTTAGGGACAGCGTTCCTTGGAGGCGTGGTAGCGTTCTCCATCTATTTGATTGTCACAGACGATCATCATCCGCAGGCTCTGACTGATGGCGGGTCGGCCACGCGCTTCCGCTCACCCGTCGGCGTGTTGGTGGGTCTTGTATCCTTCTATTCGTTTATGCTGCTTGCCGCGTGGCGACGGGCGAAGATAGTCGGACAGGGTGATCGAATAAAAGGCTTTGGCGGCGGCCGCTTGAAGCGCCCGGTCGTGCTTGTCGGACTGGCCGTGGCGGGCATGATTATCGTGCTGGTCTGGCAGGGATGTTTGGCGATCTTGCTGAAGTTCCCGGAGCAGGGTTTTGGTCCAATGGTTCCGCATTTCCTCGCGAATGCCTGGACCTGGGACACGGCCACACTGGCAATGATCGTTGTCGTTGTGCCCATCTGCGAGGAGTTGTTCTTCCGCGGTTGGCTATGGACGGGATTGCGACAACATTGGGGGGTGCTTCCGGTGATGCTGGGAACCGCGTTGCTGTTCATGGCGATCCACATGCCGGACGGATTGACGCTGCCGCTGTTCCTGCTGCCGAGCGTGATCATGCTCACTTTGGCGCGGCATTTTTGCGGCGGCGTGCGGGCCTCGATCTTGCTCCACATGCTGAACAACCTGACGAGCGTCGGATTGCCGAGCTTGGTCGTCTGGCTCCGGCAGGGCTGAACCGCGACGGCATGGGCACTGTTTCAGCGAGAACCGCCCGGCTGTTTGGCGAAATCGACCAGCCCGGCAAATCCCGTTTCGGTGCCGAGCGCCAGCCAGCGGCCGTCCGGGCTCCAGGCCAATGCGGAAACGGCGCCTTGGCCGGAGGGTGCCACTGGCAGGATGCGCGACGATCCGATGTCGGCGAGGACAACCAGCCCGTCCGCAAAACCGCCGGCGACGTGGTCCTGCTGCGGGTGGGACGCGACCCGGGTGCAGGAGATGCCGTCGCCGCCGGCGAGCTCCATCGGCGACTTTCCCATCGGGCCACCACCGTGGAACGGCCACAGTACTATGGCATCGGAGCCGCTGGAGGCCAGCCATTTGCCGCCGCGCGTGAACGACATCGATTCTGTCTTTGCCGGATAGCCGCTCATGCGCATGTGCTTCTCCTCGGGCAGGCGCCAGCCGTGCAGCGAGTTCTCCTGCATTGCCGTCACCACCGCGTCGCCTTCCGGGTGCAGGATCAGGCCGGTGTGGCTGCCCTTCCATTCCAGCAGGCGAGGGCTGTCGATCTTGGCCGCGACGAACCACAGGGTGGCGCCGTTGTAGTGCGAGGCGGCGATCCGCTTGCCCTTGGTATCGAATGCCAGCCCAGTGACGGCGGAGGGATGCTCGAGGACCTTCAGTCGGTTGCCGGCGGCATCGAACACGTACACGCGCTTGCCGACGGCACAGGCCAGCAGCCCCTTGGGACCGGAATGGACGGCGATCTGCTCGACCCATTTCATGCCGAAGTTTTCAATATCCGAAACACTGCCGTTGGTGGTGATGCGGCAGAACCGGCCATCGTCGCCGCCGGTGACGAAACCGGCTGGCCCGCAATCGGCTGCCAGCGCCAGGACGGCGCCGTCATGCACGGCAACCTCCCGCCAGGTTTCCGGTTCGGCGATATCGACCAGCCGCAAGGTGCCGTCGCCCAGCGCAAACGCCGCGGTGGTGCCGGCGCGGTCGAAGGCGGCGCTCACCACGAAGGCATTCAGAGTGCGCCGGATGCCGCGGGATTCCAATAGGAAGTCAGCCGTATCGCTCATCCGCTTAGGCCTGGCAGCTCTCGAAACCGCGCCGCAGCTGCGGCCGGTTGAGGTTACGGCCGATGAACACCAGCCGGCTGACGCGCGGCTCGGCTTCCTTCCACGGACCGATGAACGCCCCGTCGGCGATCATGTGCACGGCCTGAAAAGCAAACCGCCGATTGTCGTTCTCGTATGATAAAATCCCCTTGGTGCGCAGCAGGTCCTGGCCCTTATCGGCCAGCAGCACGCCGATCCAGGCGTTGAATTTTTCCGGGTCGATCGGCTTCTCAACGGAAAAGCTCATCGAGGCGATGTCGTCGTTGTGCTCGTGCTCATCGTCGGTCAGGAAATCCGGCTGGCGCTCCAGCACCCGGTTGAGGTCGAACGCGCCCTGATCGAGCACCTGATCGATCGCCACCGCCGAGCGCTCGGTGCGGTGAATGGTGGCGAACTTGTTGATGGCGCGGATCAGACCTTCGACATGCGCAAGCTCCTCCGCAGTCACCAGGTCGGTCTTGTTGAGCACGATCACGTCGGCGAAGGCGATCTGCTCGGCGGCCTCGGCGCTGTCCTCCAGGCGGGCGGGGAGGTGCTTGGCATCGACCACAGTCACAATCGCGTCCAGCCGCACCTTGGCGCGCACCGCGTCATCGACGAAGAAAGTCTGGGCGACGGGGGCCGGGTTGGCGAGGCCGGTGGTCTCGATGATGATGCCGTCGAATTTATCGCGTCGCTTCATCAGACCGCCGACGATGCGGATCAGGTCGCCGCGCACGGTGCAGCAGATGCAGCCGTTGTTCATCTCGAATACTTCCTCGTCGGTATCGACGACGAGGTCGTTGTCGACGCCCAGCTCACCGAATTCGTTGATGATCACGGCGTATTTGCGGCCGTGGTTCTCGGTCAGGATGCGGTTGAGCAGGGTGGTCTTGCCGGCGCCGAGGTAGCCGGTCAGCACAGTGACCGGCACCAGGCCGGCGGCGGCGTCTTTTGCCAACGTGGAGGGGGGGATTGCCATGGCGGAACTCCGGCGAGTTTGTTTGCCCGATATATAAGCGCCCTGATCCGGATCAGCCACCCGCCAGGATCGCCTGCCGCATCGCGTCCAGCCTGTGCCGCGTCGGGCCGACGTCGAAGGCTTTCGCCCGTTCACGGCCGGCGGTCGAATGTAGGGCGATGCGGGCAGGGTCCTGGGCAAGGCGGAAAATCGTTTCCGCCATGGCCTGCGGGTCGTCCGGGTCGACGGGAAGAAAAACATCGCCGCCGACTTCCGGCAGGCCGCCGCGGGTCGAGCACAGCAGGCAGGCACCGGACGCCATGGCCTCGAGCGCGGTCAGCCCGAACGGCTCCTGCCACCGGCTTGGCATCATCAGCATGGCGGCGCGGGCCATGGCCTGCAGAACGGCGGGGTGGTCAAGGTAGCCGGCCATTGTTATTCCGGCCGCGGCGGCGGCGGCGGCGACATCACGGGAAAAGCCGGTGTCGGGGCTGTCGGCACGGAACCGGTCGGCGCCGATAATTTCGGCCCGCCA
This sequence comes from Acetobacteraceae bacterium, assembly GCA_043745345.1. Classification (GTDB taxonomy): domain Bacteria; phylum Pseudomonadota; class Alphaproteobacteria; order Acetobacterales; family Acetobacteraceae; genus PALSA-911. The sequence goes on from JAYTTA010000449.1 coordinate 9,345, forward strand.
TCCGGGCAGCCGCGGCAGGGCTTTCGCGCACGCGGCGATGAACGCGTCGGGCGCCTTTTCAGGCACCACGCGGCCGACGAACAAAATCTTCTTGTCCCGCGCCTCTGCCGGCAGCGGCTCCGGCAAAGCGGCGAGGTCAATGCAGTTGGGCAGGATTTCCGGGGCGTGCGCGGGATCGGTCACGCCTTCGAGCAGGCGCCCGCGAAGGTAGGCCGAGACCGGGATCACGCGGGCTAACCGGGCGAGCAGGACATGGCGCTCGGCGGCCGATCTGGCGCCGCGCATGGTCTGTGGATCGTTGTGCAGGATCAGGCTGACAGGAATCGGCGCCAGCCTTGTCGCCAGCGACAGGGCGATCTCGGCGCGGTTATGGACCTCGACCAGGGCCGGCGACAGGCGGCGTATCACCGTCGCGACCGCGACTGCATAGCGCTGATTGATGTTGCCGGGACGCCACCACGATGGGATCGCGGCGATGAACGGAACATCGGTGAAAGTTCCCCCCGGCTGCGCGCCACCGACGATGAGCGTGCAAAACGGGCTGTCCTCGACCGACACGTTGAGTCGGTCCGCGATCAGCCCGATGGCGCCTGTGCGTCCTGGCCCAAACCCCTCGCGTGGCGGCAGTACGGTTACGATGAGAGGTTTCGGCGGCATCGCGGGCGACCCTAGAGCCTTTTTCGATCAAAGTGACTCTAAAAAGTCCATAGCTCTTTGTTTTGACTGGTAACTTTATCCGAGCGAAAGTACAGGTTGGTCGGATGTTGCTCTAGCCAACCGCCACCTGAACGCCCCACAACATCGGAAAAGCCGACGGCGTCAAGTTTGTGAGGCGCGAGCGGTAGCCGACCGGGATGGCGAACTGGCCCCACATCACAGACGGCACCGATTGGTAGGCCGCCTGCTGAATCCGCGCGGCGATGGATTTGCGGGTTTCCGGCGACTCCGCCTGGGTGAACTCGGCGAGCAGCGGCGTGATCGTGGCATCGCAGCTCCAGCCCGGATAATCGGCGCAGTTGTTGGTGATGTAGAAGTGCTTGAGCGGCGAGACCATGTCGATGCCGTTGGAGAACACCGGGAACAGGCTCCAGCCGTCGCGCTTGGCGCGGCGCGCCAGCACGGTGCCCCAGTCCATCAGCTGCTCGTCGACCTTGAAGCCGGCCTGCTTCATGTGCTCGGCGAGCAGGTTGCCGGCGGTCTGGCTGATCGAGTTGGCGACCTCCAGCATCACCACCGGCTCGCCCTTGTAGGCGGTGGCGGCCAGCGCGGCGCGGGCGTCGGCCACGGAGAATTTGGCCGCACCGGCCCCGGCATCGGTGCTGAGCGGCGCGTCGCACATCCAGTACGACGGGCAATTCCTCAGCCGAAAGCGGTCGGGGATGCCGATCGCGTTGAGCGTCTCGTCCTGGTCGACCAGCTGCCACAGCACGCGGCGCACAGCGGGGTCCATGAACGGCCCGGTCGCCTGGTTCAGTCGGAAATTGCCCTGGTACATGTCGGCGCCGCTGAGGTCCATCAGCCTCACCCCGTCGGACTTGGCGAGCTGCCCAAGCAGGTCGAAGGGCAGGAACTGCATGTAGTCGATCTCGTTCGCGATAAGCGCGTTGGCGCCGGTGGTCTGGTCGGGCATCACCTTGAGCAGGGCCTGGTCGACATGCACGACCTTGCCGCCGGCGAGGAAGCTGGTCGGCTCCGGCCGCGGCGCATAGGCGTCGAAGCGCGCGAACACCATCAGGTCGCCGGCCCGCCACTGATCCCGGCGGAACACGAACGGGCCCGAGCCGATGATCCTTGTGATGCGGCCCTCGCCGGCCTGCGCCATGATCGACGCCGGCATCATGAACGGCACCGGCGCGTTGGGTTTTCCCAGCACGTCCAGCATCAGCGGGAATTTTTGGCGCAGCCGGATGGTGAACTGGCGCGCATCGTCGGCGGTCATCGTGTCGGCGGCCGCGAGCAGCATACGGCCGAGGCTGTCGCGCTTGCCCCAGCGCTGCAGGGAGGCGACGCAGTCGGCGGCGGTGACGTTGCCGCCGTCATGCCACTTCAGGCCCGGACGGAGCACGAAGACCCAGGTCAGGCCGTCGGACGACACGGTGTGGCCCTCGACCATCTGCGGATGGATGTTTCCGGTCTGGTCCATCGAGAACAGGGTGTCGAAGATGTGGTAGCCGAAGGTGCGCGTGATCGCCGCCGTGGTGGCGTGCGGGTCGAGGATCACCACCTCGGACTCGAACACCACGGTCAGCGACCGCGATTGCGCCCGGGCGGACCGCCACGGTGTGAGGGTGGCGGCCGCGCCTGCCGCTGCCGATGCCAGCAACTGTCGTTTGGTCAGAGTGTGACGGGGCATCGGATGCTTTTCAGGTGGCGGGCGCCAGCTTGTCCTGGGTCCGGGTGTCGAAGTCGCCGGCGTCGTGACGCTCGTGCAGCTGGCTGGCGGGGTCGCCTTGGAGGCGGTTGACCATGCGGCCGCGCTTGACGGCGGGGCGTTCGGCGATGGCATCGGTCCAGCGCTGGACGTTCTTGTAATCCTGGACCTGCAGGAACTCGCCGCCGCCATACAGCAACCCTTTCGCCAGGGCGCCGTACCAGGGCCAGACGGCGATGTCGGCGATGGTGTAGACGGCGCCGGCGAGGTACTCGGTTTCGCCGAGGCGGCGGTCCAGCACGTCGAGCTGGCGTTTCACCTCCATCGCGAACCGGTCGATCGGGTATTCCATCTTGGTCGGCGCGTAGGCGAAGAAATGGCCGAAGCCGCCGCCGAGATAGGGCGCGCTGCCCATCTGCCAGAATAGCCAGGACAGGCACTCGGCGCGCGCCGCGGGCTCAGTCGGCAGGAAGGCCGCGAACTTTTCGGCGAGGTGCACCAGGATGGCGCCGGATTCGAATACCCGGATCGGCGTCGGGCCGCTACGATCGACCAGGGCCGGGATCTTGGAGTTGGGGTTTATGGAGACAAATCCGCTGCCGAACTGGTCGCCGTCGCCGATCTTGATCAGCCAGGCGTCGTATTCCGCGCCCTTGTGGCCCGCTGCCAGCAGCTCCTCCAGCATCACCGTGACCTTGACGCCATTGGGCGTGCCCAGGGAATAGAGCTGGAACGGATGGCGGCCGACGGGTAGTTCCTTGTCGTGGGTCGGCCCTGCGACCGGGCGGTTGATGCTGGCGAACCGGCCGCCACTCTCCTTGTTCCAGGTCCAGACCTTGGGCGGCGTGTAGTCGGTCGGGCTGCTCATGTTCGGGCTCCGGATTATGGGTGCGGGTGGTTGGTGCAGCCTATCGGATCGGGTTGGATGGCGCGATGGGGTGGGGATCACCGCTCGTGCGGGTTCAGTGCGGCGGACCGCCGCAGCTCCTCCAGCCGCTGGCGCATCGCCATGCTGGCCTCGGGCGACAGCTCCGCCGCGCGTTCCACGTCGCCGATCGCCTCCAGCAGGGAGGTTACCAGTTTTCGCACGCGTTTGGGCGGCAGCACGCCGGCGTCGGCCAGCTCCGTGGCCAGGGTGCGGGCGAGCAGCCAGGCGGCGACACCCATGCCGCGGGCGGCTTCCTCGCTCATTGGCGGGTGGCGTCGGGTCGCCTTGCCATGACGTTCAGGGAGGGATGTGGGGGAAGGTGGTGCACGATCGAAGCATGGGATCTAACCCCCGGGCGCTGCAATAGCATGTCGCGTTCGTGTAGCGTCGTCGCCTTGATGGATCGTGCCGTTTCCTGAGGAGATCGACTTGAACCGCATCTACAAGCTCCTGATCGCCAACCGCGGCGAGATCGCAATCCGCATCGCGCGGACGACGGCGGAGATGGGGATCGCCACTGTCGGCGTATTCTCGACGGACGATGCGGCTTCACTGCACACGCGGGCCTTTGACGAGGTGTTTCCGTTGGATGGCGTGGGGCCAGCGGCGTATCTCGATGCGGCGGGGCTGGTCGCGCTGGCGCTGCGTGCCGGGTGCGACGCGATCCATCCGGGCTACGGGTTCCTCAGCGAGAACGCGGATTTTTCCGCGCGATGCGAGGCGGCCGGGGTGATCTTCGTCGGACCGCGGCCGGAGACGCTGGCGCTGTTCGGCGACAAGGCGGCAGCGCGCGATTTCGTGCAAGGCCACGGCGTGCCGGTGATCGAGGGCACCGGTGCGGTAAGCCTCGATGGCGCGAAGACCTTCCTGGCCGGGCTGGAGCCGGGGGCCGGCGTGATGGTCAAGGCGGTGGCGGGCGGCGGCGGACGCGGCATGCGGCCGGTGTTTTCGGCGGGCGAGCTCGCCCAGGCGTTCGAGCGCTGCGCGGCCGAGGCGCTGGCGGCGTTCGGCAACGGCGCGCTTTATGTCGAGCGGCTGTTCGTGCGGGCGCGCCACATCGAGGTGCAGGTGGTCGGCGACGGCAGCGGCGAGGTCGCGCATCTGTGGGAGCGCGAGTGCAGCCTGCAGCGGCAGCGCCAGAAACTGATTGAGGTCGCGCCGGCGCCAGGGCTGCATCCGGCGGTGCGCGACAGGATTATTGCCTCCGCAATCAAGCTGGCGGCGGCGGCGCGATACCGAGGCGTCGGCACGTTCGAGTTCCTGGTCGAGTCGAACGGCGATCCGGAAAACGCTGCGTTCGCCTTCATCGAGGCCAATGCGCGGCTTCAGGTCGAGCATACCGTGACCGAGGCGGTGACCGGGATTGACCTGGTGCGGACCCAGATCGAGCTTTCGCGCGGCCGGAGCCTGGCCGAGTTGGGATTGCTGCAGGAAAATATCGCGCCGCCGCGCGGCATGGCGCTGCAGGCGCGGGTCAACCTGGAGAGCATGGTGGCGGACGGCAGCGTGAGGCCGGGCGGCGGCGTGATCGCGGTGTACGAGCCGCCATCGGGTCCCGGGGTGCGCGTCGATGGCTACGGCTATGCCGGCTACCGCACCAACCCGCGGTTTGACTCCCTGCTGGCGAAAGTGATCGTGCACGCCGCATCGGGTCGCATCGAGGATGCCGCGGCCAAGGCGTTTCGAAGTTTGTCGGAGTTCCGAATTGCGGGTGCGCCGACCAATATCGGCTTCCTTCAGGCGTTGCTGCGGCATCCGGCCCTGGGCCTCGGCCAGACCCATACCCGGTTTGTAGAGGAAAACATTGCCGACCTGGCTGGCGTTGCGGTTGTTCGCCATTTCGAGCCGGCCGCCGCCGCGGGTCCGCGCCTGGCCGGCGCGCGGATCGATGCCATGGACCCGCTGGCCGTGGTCGATTATGGGCGTGAGGCGAAAGCCGCGGCCATGGATGACGGCGCCGAGATGGCCGGGCCGGAGGGGACCGTGGCGCTGGCCGCACCGATGCAGGGAACCGTGGTGCTGATCAAGGCGGGGCCGGGCGATATGGTGGCGCAGGGCCAGGAAATCCTGGTGATGGAGGCGATGAAGATGCAGCACGGCGTGCTGGCGACGGTGGGCGGCATTCTCCGCGCCGTGACCGTGAGCGTCGGCGACACCGTGTTCGAGGGTTTTTCCGTGGCCTTCATCGAGCCGGGCGAGGCCGGTTCCGGTGTAGTTCAGGCGCAGCAGCGGATCGATCCTGGTTACATCCGGTCGGACCTGGCCGAGGTGCTGGAGCGGCGGCGGCGCACCACCGATGCGGCGCGGCCGAAGGCGGTGGCGCGGCGGCGTGCCACCGGCCAGCGCACGGCGCGTGAGAATATTTTTGACCTCGTTGATGCCGATAGTTTCGTCGAATACGGTGCGCAGGTGCTGGCCGCCCGGCATCGCGTGCGCAGCGTCGAGGAACTGATCGAGGAAAGTCCCGCCGATGGCCTTATCATGGGGCTGGCCAGCATCAACGGCGACCGATTTGCGGAGGACAAGAGCCGCGCCATCGTCGTCTCCTATGATTACACCGTCTATGCGGGGACCCAGGGGCGCATGGGGCACCTCAAGCAGGACCGCATGTTCGAGCTTGCCGAGAGATGGCGGCTGCCGGTGGTGCTGTTCGCCGAGGGCGGCGGAGGGCGCGGCAGCGACACTGACAGCCTAGGCATCAGCACCGAGACGTTCTACCGGCTGCCGGTGCTGTCCGGCCTGGTGCCGGTGATCGGCATCGCCTCGGGCCGGTGCTTCGCCG
>JAYTTA010000450.1:0-4050 GCA_043745345.1 Acetobacteraceae bacterium
ACGTCGGCGCGCTCACCGTGTCTGGCCGGCCAAGGAACGTCGTCGGCGTCATGGCCGTCACCTGCCGGAAGGCGCACGAGAACGCAGCCGTGCTGGCGAAGCCTGCCTCCGCCGACACCTTGGCTATGGCATTGCCCCTGGCGAGCCGGTCCATCGTGTGCGCGATCCGCGCCCGCTGCCGCCATGCCTTGAAGGTCAGCCCGGTCTCTGCCGGGAACAACCGGCTCAAGGTCCGGACGGACGTCGCGGCACGTGCCGCCAGTTCGCCCACGTCCAGCCGGTTCCGGTGATCGGCAAAAGCGAGGTCGGCTACACGCCGCCCGACAAGGCTTGTGGGCAAGGGAAGGAAGGTGGGCGCGTCCGCCACCTCCGTGAGTTCGTGAAGCATGAGCCTGACGAGAAGCTCGGCCTTCCCAGGTCCGGTATCGGTTGCGAAGGCCGCATCGAGCAGGGAGCGCAGGAGCGGCGTGACCCGCAACGCGAAGGCCCGGTCGAGCAGCGTCGGCGGGGACCACTCTCGTATCGCCGACACTTGCCAATGCACCATCCAGAGTTCGGCATCGGTCAGCACCTCCACCCGGTGCGCGATCCCTACCGGGACCCAGGCCGCGAGCTGCGGCGGCACCAGCCAACGGCCTGCTTCCGTGTGGACCTGCACCATGCCTGACGCGGCAAAGGTCAGTTGTGCCTCCCCATGGGCGTGCATGGGCAGGCCCATGCCGCGACGCTTGGTGCCACGGTGGATGGTGAAGGGATTGTCCGGCATAGTTTGGCCTCTGTGCGATGTTGATTGGCGTCACATCGTCAAGGCGCTCGGCTATCACGGCAACCACCGCTGGTCGAGCGTCCACAAGGGTCTGGATGCGTCCGGCGGCAAGTCTCAACCGACCATGGTGTGCCATCCGATGTCGCCCGATCTTGCCGCCGCCGCGAGGGACCGCAGCCTGCCGCTGCTCTATTGGCTCGCCCTGGCACTGTTCGTTGCCTACCTCTGCATCGCCGCGGCCTTGCCGGTCGTCTCGGTGTTCGTCACGGCCAGGCTGGGATACGGCAACGGCCTTGCCGGGCTTGCGGCGGGGATCGCGTTCGCGTCCACCATCCTGACCCGGGGACTGGCCGGCCGGATCGCCGACACGCGGGGCAGCCGTGGCTGCATGGTGCTGGGCTTGCTGGCGTATGCGGCCGCCGGGCTGGCCTGCTGCGGCGCGGACTGGCCGGGTTGCCCGGCACCGGCCGCCTACGCGATCCTCCTGGCAGGCCGGTTACTGCTCGGGCTGGGCGAAAGCCTGGCGACGGTCGGGCTGATCGCCTGGTGCTTCGGCGTGACGGGGCCGCACCGCTCGGGCCTGGTGTTCGCGGTGGTCGGCATGGCCCTGTATGCGGCGCTCGCGGTGGGCAGCCCGGTTGGCGTGGCGTTGTTCGACTGGATCGGCTTCGCCGGCGTCATGGCGGCGTGCACGGCCGCGCCGCTCCTGGCATTGCTGATGGTGTTGCCGGTCGGGGCCGTTCCCGTCGCCGCCGGCGCGCGGCCGTCCTTCTGGCGCATCGTCGGCCGCATCTGGCAGCCGGGCCTGGCGCTCACGTTCCAGGGCGTTGGCTCTGCCGCGGTCGGCGCGTTCATGATCCTGATGTTCCTGCGCCGCAGCTGGCCGCATGCAGGGCTGGGACTGACCTGCTTCGGCGGCGCCTTCGTGCTGGTGCGTGTCCTGGCCGGCCATCTGCCGGACCGGATCGGCAGCGTCCCGGTCGCCCTGGCGTCCATGGCCGTGGAGGCGGCGGGGCAGTTCCTGCTGTGGCAGGCGCCCAACCCCTCCGTGGCACTCGCGGGTGCCGCCCTGACGGGGGTTGGCTGCTCCCTCATGTTCCTGGCTATGGGCATCGAGGTGGTGCGTCGCGTGCCGGCCCACCTGCGCGGCACTGCGGCGGGTGGCCTGGCGATGTTCCAGGACCTGGCCCTCGGCGCGACCGGCCCGGTGACGGGCGCGCTGGCCGACCACTTCGGCTACGGCACCGTGTTCCTGGCCGGCGGCCTGGCCGCAAGCCTGAGCTTCCTCGTGGTGCTTGCCATCGCGCGGAGAAGCCGGCTGACCGCCAGCACTCCCCGACCAACCCCGACACCAGACAGAACAAGAGCTTGAACATGAAGGCAGTGGTCATCGACGAGTATGGCGGCAACAACGTGGTGCAGTATGCCGACGTCGGTCGTCCAGAACCCCGAGCCGGCGAGGTACTGGTGAGGGTCCACGCGGCGGGCGTCAACCCGGTGGATTGGAAGATACGCGGCGGCGCGGGCCAGCGCATGGGACTGACCCTGCCCATCCACCTGGGCGGCGAGATCGCCGGCACCGTCGAGGCGCTTGGCGAGGGCGTCGGCGGCCTGGCGGAAGGCGACGCCATCTACGGCATCATTAAAACCGGCGGCTTCGCCGAGTATGCCGTGGCCAAGGCAGCGGACATGGCGCGCAAGCCTGCCAACCTCGACTTCGTCCACGCGGCGGCAATCCCGCTCGGAGCGCTCACCGCATGGCAGGCGATGTTCGACGGGGCCAAGCTCGCCAGCGGCCAACGCCTGCTCGTCACCAACAGCTCGGGCGGCGTCGGCTCCCTGGCGGTGCAACTCGCCAAGGCCCACGGCGCACACGTCACCGCCATGGCCTCCGGGCGGAACGAGGAGTACGTCCGCGGCCTGGGCGCGGACGAGTTCATCGACTACACCAAGCAGCCTTTCGAACAGGTGGCCCACGACATGGATGTCGTCTTCGACACGGTGGGCAGAGACACCTTCCAGCGGGCGTTCGCCACCCTCAAGAAAGGCGGCTTCCTGGTGACCGCGGTGGCGTTCCCCACGGACGAGGATCGGCAGCACGGCGTCAGCGTGGAGCGGGTGCTGTGCAAGCCCAACGCGGGGCAACTCGCGTCCATCTGCGAGTTGGTGGAAGCCGGCCAGGTCAGGGCGCACGTCGCCACGGTCCTGCCGCTTGCTCAAGTGAGGCAGGCGTTCGAGCTTTCCGAAGGTGGCCGCACCCGCGGCAAGATCGTCCTGCGGATTGCTGCGTGATCTGAACCTCAACGGGGTGGCGAGCGCTTGACAATGGTTGGCTCTCAGGCTGGAGCGCACACTCAGGAAGTTTCTCCCGCAGCCGCTCCCCACATCATTCGGCGGCTTGCGTGCAGAAAACCCTCATTTGATGCATGACCTGGGTGCGTGGCAGCCAACCTCACTTCCAGCCGCCTCCGGCCTGCAACAACCCATGCACATACCTCTGGCCAGCAAATCCCACCCTGCTAGAGTTTGTGCAGCGGGTGTGGGGTGGACGGTGCTGGTCGGCTACATGCGGGTGTCCACGGCCGAGCAGAACCTCGCCCTCCAGCGCGATGCGCTGCTGTCGGCTGGCGTCGCGCCGGAGCGCATCTACGACGACACCTGCTCCGGCACCGTCACTACCCGCCCCGGCCTGACCCGCGCCCTGGATGTGGCGCGGGAGGGCGACGCCCTCGTGATCTGGAAGCTCGACAGGATCGGCCGCTCGCTCCGGCACGTCGTCGAGCTGGTGGCCGGCCTGCAACAGCGTGGCGTCGGCCTCAAGGTGCTCACCGGCGGCATCGACACGACCAGCACCACGGGCCGGCTCGTGTTCGGTATCTTCGCGACGCTCGCCGAGTTCGAGCGCGACCTGATCCTGGAGCACACGATGGCCGGCCTCGCCGCGGCCCGCGCCCGGGGCCGGCCGGCGGACGGCCGCGGCTGAAAACGCGCGCCAAGCTGAGGACGGCAATGGCGATGATGGCCGACCGGGGCAACGCCGCCACTGACGTCGCCGAGCAGCTCGGCATCTCCGTCAGCACCCTCTACGCCTACGTGGACGGCGAGGGGCAGGCGAAGCCGCGCGCCCGCAAGCTGCTCGCCGCCGCCGGCAGCTGACCCTGCCCCGACATGCCGGTTTCTTTCCTGACCGCCGAGCAGGAGCGGCGGTACGGCCACTACTGAGTTGGCCCCGGGATTTCGGACAAGGTAATACGCTATTCCCGCTTGAACGAGAGACGGGACGT
>JAYTTA010000451.1:0-4048 GCA_043745345.1 Acetobacteraceae bacterium
CAGACGTAATGAAACTGACAACGCGGCAATTAGCAGCGGGCGGTATCGCCTCGAATGCATCACGCCTCGAAAGGAACCTTCATGCGAAACCGTCTTCTCTTGCTCGGCCTGCTCGCCACCACGGCGCTGGCCTCCCCCGCCCATGCCGGCGGCATTGGCGACGTGTTCGTCATCGCCATGGAAAACCACAACTTCATCCAGCCGACGAGCTTTACTGGGCTGCAGCAGCTCTATGCTAACCCGGTCGCGCCGTACATCAACAGCCTGGTAACACCGGGCAACGCCAACGCGGCGCAAACCGCCTGGGCGCAGAACTACTACAGCGTCGGCGCCAACGTGCATCCGTCCGAGCCGAACTACCTGTGGTCTGAGGCCGGCACGAATTTCGGCGTCCAGAACGACAATCAGCCCTACGGCGTCGGCGGCACCGACCAGAATACCACGGCGCACCTGACCGGGCTGTTGAACGCCAACGGCGTCACCTGGAAATCCTACCAGGAGGGTATCGACCTGACGCCCGGTGCCAACGGCAAGCCGACCAACGTGGTTCTGCCGCAAAGCCAGTGGATCTCGCCGATCACCAACTTCTCCGGGATCAACGCGCCGGCCGTCGGCAACCCGGGCTACGTCAATCCATACAATGGCAGCAACCAGTACAACTACGCCGTCAAGCACGACCCGATGGCCTATTTCTCCGACACGAATGGCGGCAATGATGGCACCTCGGCCAACCCGGCGGCCAAATACTACTCGCCGCTGGAGCAGCTCAAGACCGACCTCGCGAACAACACGGTGTCGCGCTATAATTGGGTCACGCCCGACCAGTACAACGACATGCATACCGAGTTGACCGGCGGCTTCACCGATCCGCGCACCAACGTCCACTACACCGGGGACGCCGCCAAGATCGCGCAGGGCGACTACTTTTTATCTATCCTGGTACCCCAGATCATGGCGTCGCAGGCCTACAAGGATAATGGCACGATCGTGATCTGGAACGACGAGACCGAGGGCGGCGATACTACCGCCTTCACCAGCATGGAAATCGTCATCTCCAAGCTGGCCAAGGGCAACGCCTTCGCCAGCACGCTCACCTACACTCACTCCTCCGACCTCAAGACGTTTGAGGAGCTGTTCAATGCGCCGGTCGCCGGTGGCGGCTTCCTCGGCGACGCCAATGCGGTTGGGACCAACGACCTTGCCGACTTGTTCGTCCCGGGTGCGATCCCTGAGCCGGCATCGATGGCGCTGCTCGCCACCGGCCTGCTCGGCACCGGCGTGATCCGCCGCCGCCGTTAAGCGGCGCTTTACGCAGGATCGCGGCTGGGCGACTGGAACATAACGGAAAACCACACACGGGCGCACCGCTTGAATGTCGGAGCAACCACCAGAAATAGGAGGGCATGAACCAACACACCAACATGCTCGCAGCCAACCAACTCGCCCTCGATCAGATAAGGGGTCTGCCGGCAGGGGCCTTCCGCAAGGCAGACCTCTCGCCGGACACGGCTTTCTACGTCCACGCGCGCCTGGTCACTCACATTGACGCCGGCGCCATCGCCGCCGTCACGGACATCTACCGCGACGTTCTGCCGGCGGGCGGCGACATTCTTGACCTGATGAGCAGCTGGGTCAGCCACCTGCCGCCGGAGGTCGGATACCGCAGCGTCACCGGCCACGGCATGAACGCCGCCGAGCTGGAAGCCAACCCGCGCCTGACCGCGCGCTTTGTGCAGGACTTCAACGCCGACTCTGCTTTACCACTGGCTGAAAACGCCTTCGATGGCGCCTGCCAGTGCGTGTCGGTGCAATACCTGCAACGCCCGGTCGAGGTGTTCAGCGAGGTCCGCCGGGTGCTGCGGCCAGGCGCGCCGTTCGTGGTCTCGTTCTCGAACCGGTGCTTTCCGAGCAAGGCGGTGGCAATCTGGCAGGCGCTGGACGGCGCCGACCAGCAGCGTCTAGTCGCGGCCTACATGCAGGCGGCCGGGTTCACCGGTGTGGCGGGACGCACCGCAATTCCACTTCGCGGCGACCCGCTATGGGCCGTAATCGGGCACGCGCCGGAAGGTTCGCCTTCATAGGCTCCATCGCTCGGCTCAGCGCTTCGGGTCCGTTGCAATCAACCAGTCCGCCTGAAGGGTGTTCGCCACAATCCGGCGATTAAGGTTAGACGTGCCATCGCTCCACCACGGCGGTCCCCGGTCGCCCAGGGCTACCTTGGCCGCATCCACCCTGGTCCGTGCAGTCTCCCTTCCGGCAAAATGCCCAGCCCGTATCGCCAAACCCTTGGCGCGCCGGGCGGCCCTCAGCTCGTGGGAAAGTCCGCGGGCTCGGCCTCGGGCAGCGTTGGGTTTGAGCAATGCCAGAGGCGGCCGCGCACGACGAAGTAGCCGGCCGTCCGAGGTCGTAGGATAACGCATCCGATAGGTTTCCGTACGTTGCAAACAGACGTCAACAAGGTGGACGGGCAACGTGCAACAAACCTTGGAATTGACCTCGAAGCCTGGCCGTCCGACCATCCTACCGATCCCGGGAGGACCGCATGACCTACCAACCGCCGCAGCATATGACGCAGAACTGGCTTTTGCAGAAACCCGGCGCGCATGGCCGGCGCGGCATGGTGGTGTCGCAGGTTCGCGTGGCAGCGGAGGCCGGGGTCGCGATCCTGGATGCCGGCGGCAACGCGATCGACGCCGCAATCGGCACCGCATTCGCATTGTCCTCGCTAGAGCCATGGAACTCGGGGCTTGGCGGCATCGGTTTCGCCATGGTCCACCGCGCCGGAGAACGCCGCGCCGATGTCGTGGATTTCGGCCCGGTCGCGCCCGCCGGCACCGATCCGGCACGCTACCGGTTGACCGGCCGGATGATGTCCGACCTGTTCGCCTGGCCAGCGGTCGAGGGCGACATCAACGTGCATGGCCCGTTATCGGTCGCGATCCCGTCGGCGGTCGCCGGTTATTTCGAGATGCACCGACGCTGGGGCCGGCTGCCGATCGCCGAGATCCTGGCGCCCGCCATCGCGCTGGCCCGGCGCGGCCTCCCCGCCGATTGGTATACCACCCTGAAGATCGCCAGCGCCGCCAACGTGCTTCGCCTCTATCCCGAGTCGGCCCGGATCTACCTGCCCGACGGCCTGCCGCCGATGCCGCCCTCGCAAGGCTCGGCCACACACTTCCAACAGGGTAACCTGCCGGCGACCCTGGAACGCCTGGCCCATGCCGGGCTGCGCGACCTGTATGAGGGCGACATCGCCGCCTCCATCGCCGCCGACATGCGGGCCGCCGGCGGCGTGCTGTCGGCGGCCGACCTGCGGAACTGTCAGCCGCGCATCATGCCGCCTTTGGTCGTTAACTGGCGCGGCCGGCCGCTGCAGGTCACCGGCGGCCTGACGGCGTCGCCGACGCTGGTGCGGGTGTTGGAAAGTATGGCCGACGCCGAATACGGCGGGCAGCCCGACGCGGCCTGGTACGTCGCACTCGCCCGGGCGATGAAGGCGGCCTACGTCGAGCGCTTGGCCGGGCTTGGCGACGCCGAGCCCAAAGCCGCCGAGAGCTGTACAACGCATCTGACGGTATGCGACGCCGACGGTACCATGGTCGCGATGACCACGACTCTGCTGTCGTCCCTGGGCAGCCGCATGGTGCTGCCCGGTTCCGGCATCCTGATGAACAATGGCATGATGTGGTTCGACCCGACGCCGGGCACGCCGAACGCCATCGCACCCGGAAAACGGCCGCTGACCAACATGCTGCCAGTGATCCTGAACGACGGTGAAAAGCCCTGGATCGCCGCAGGAGCCTCCGGTGGCCGGCGCATTCTGGCCGCGGTGTTCCAGCTCATGACGTTTGTCGCCGACTTCGGCATGACGCCGGAGGCGGCGGCGCACCATCCGCGCATCGACGTCTCCGGCCCCGACGAGATCACCGCCGATGGCCGGCTCGCGCCCGACATCCTGGCGGCGCTGGCGGCCGAGGGCCCGATCGAGGTCGTCGAGCACACCGCCTTCCCGATCAATTTCGCCAACCCCAACCTGATCGCGATCGGC
>JAYTTA010000452.1:0-15314 GCA_043745345.1 Acetobacteraceae bacterium
CGCGGTCGGAACCCACCGCGAGATCGCGGTAAATACCGACTGCCATGTTCGCCGCTGCCGCCGCAGCGGTGGCAAGCTGGCTGTCGGCGATCCACTGCAACCACATTTGAAAATTGAGCTGGTCCGAATGGGTCTCGGCGAAAGCCTGGACTTCGGGGGATACCGGATCGCGAAACGGCACAGGCCACCGATGCCAGTCGGTCGAACCATCTTCGGGTCCAAGGTTGGCAAAATGGCTGCGAAGCACCTGGAACAGGCAGGCATGCCGCAGGTTTTCGCCGCCAGCATTACAGAATTTCCTGAATGCGTCGTCTCGTTCCGGACTAGCCACGGGCCAGACATCGGCGAACACGGAGGCCAGTAATTCGAGCTTCAGTGCGGCTACTGCGGTATAGGGCACCTGAGTCGCTTGGCGGCATGCATCAAGCCGCGTTTTAAAATCGACACTTTCGACAATCTGACGCGCCGATGGGGACAGGGACAGTTCGGGTACGGCGGCGACGTCGATGTTGAGCACGTTCAGCAGCAACCGAGTGGCCGGCGAGTACGGGCTGGCCTGCTCAGGATCATCGAGGAACATCGCGTGCAGCGGATTAACGCCGACGATATCGGCGCCGGCGGCACTGGCCATCTCGACCAGCTGGTGCAGATCCGTAAAGTCGCCGATTCCCCAGTTGTTGGCCGAACGCAGGAGATAGAGTTGTGCGGAGACGCCCCAATAGCGCTGGCCCTGTTGTACGCCATCGGGGAGCCAGCATTTCTCGGGTGCGACGATCAGGATTGTTTCCCTGCCATGCCCCGTGAGCGAAAGACGATGATAGCCATGTGGCAGGTCGCAATCGATGAGAAGGCGCCGTTTTTCCAGTAGGTCAGTGCCATGTGAGCGGGTGGCCACCAGCGCCAAGGTAGCTGGATCGGTCTTGGCATGATGCTGAGTGCCATCCTCGAAATGCAGCGACCACGAGAGCACCTCAGTGCTGGCTGGCACCACAATATCGACGGCAGTCGGTGTCACGGCGCCACGTACCACGACGACGGGCGGCAGCGCGAGCCGCCATTCCTCTGCGTCGATCGTATCCAGCGCCTGCGTTGCCTCCGCCTCAGTCTCGATTGACACGCCCATGGCCTGCAGCAGGCTGCGCTGCACGTCGGCCGTCATGTGCTGCGGTTGGCCACGGGCGTCGCGAAATTCGGGCTCGATGCCTAATCTGGCCGCCAATGTTTCAAGAGCGCTCACTGTGGCGCCAACGTCCAACGAACGGCCCAGGGTCGGGCGCTGCCGTCCAGTTCGAACTCGCCTTCCTGCCACAGCCGAGTATCAGGTGGCAGCGGGAAGCCCACGGCGATCTGATCGGACAGGTTTGCGGCCAGCGTCAGGGTGTTTTCGCCAGCGGCCCAGCGAACTACCATTGCGCCGTCACCCAGCACCTCGAAAGAACCACCCTGGGTAATCGCGTCGTCAAGCAGCGGGCGGAGAGCCTGGCGGCGCACCTCCAGTATGGATTTATACCAGGCCAGCCACTCGGCATTTTCCGGCTTTAGACGTTCTTCCCAATCAAGCTTGGCGGAGGTGAAGGTAGTCTCCGATTGAGGGTCGGGGATCTGCGCCTGTTTCTCAAGGCTACTGTATTCGGGAAATCGGGCGAATTCCGCGCGGCGGCCGCGGCGCACGGCTTCTGCAAGTTCGCCGTGAAAATCGCAGAAGAAGGGGAACGGTCGGCTTGTGTTCCACTCCTCGCCCATGAACAGCATCGGCGTCTGCGGCAACAGAAGGTAGGTGGCGGCGATGGCGCGCAAAGCCTGCTTTGATGCGGTGCCGCCAATCCGGTTACCCAGTGCCCGGTTACCGATCTGGTCATGGTTCTGGATGAAGGCGACAAAGGCACCGGGCGGCAGATGCGCGCTGGGTTGTCCCCGTGTGGTTTCCCGATACTCCATCGTCTCGCCCTGAAAGGCGAAACCCTCAGCCAACGCACGGCCAAGCTTTTCAGTGCTACCAAGGTATTCCCCGTAATAGCCGCTGCCTTCGCCGGTGGCGGCAACGTGGAGCACATGATGGATGTCGTCGTTCCATTGCGCGGTAAATTCTTCTGGCTCGCCATCGGGTTTGCGGGAGAGAAGCCGAGAATCATTCTCCTCATTTTCCAGGATCAGATAGATCGGGCGATCAGGAAACCGTTCTCGGACCGTGGTTGATAGTTCTTTTAGCAAATGAGTTTCACTGTCATCCACGATCGCATGTACGGCATCAAGCCGCAGGCCATCGAGGTGAAACTCCTCAATCCAGTAAAGCGCGTTGTGGATGATGAAGTCGCGTACCGGACGGCTTTCGTTGCCGTCGTAATTGATCGCGGCACCCCACGGCGTCTGGTGGCGGTCGGTAAAGAAGGCTGAGGCGTAAACCGGCAGATAGTTCCCCTCAGGTCCGAAATGGTTATAGACAACGTCCAGCAGCACCATGATGTTTTTACCATGGGCAGCTTCCACGAAGGCCTTGAGGTCCCCCGGACGACCGTAGCTGGAGTCCGGCGCGAAAAGCAGCACACCATCATAGCCCCAGTTCCGAAGCCCGGAGAAATCGGCGATCGGCATTAACTCGATCGCGGTGACGCCAAGATCAACGAGGTGGTCGAGACGATCGATGGCAGCGCGAAAGGTACCGGCCTGGGTGAAAGTGCCGACATGGAGTTCGTAGAGCACGGCCTCGGACCAGGGCCGGCCGCGCCATTCCGTGTCGTGCCAGACATGGACCGACGGATCGATGACCTCGCTAGGGCCAGCCACGTCCTCGGGTTGGAAGCGCGAGGCCGGGTCGGGGACCTTCATTCCATCCGGCAGCCGATAGCGATAGCGGGTGCCGGCCTTGGCTTCCTTCGAGACAAGCTCGAACCAGCCATCCTGCAGATGAACCATCGAGAATGTCGAGGCGCCGTCCAGTTCGACTTGGACGGTGTCGACAGACGGGGCCCAAAGCCGGAAGCGGACGCCGCCATCCGGCTGGATTTCAGCGCCGTGCGGCATCTTGTGAAAACGGCGGCCGGCGGCATCGGAGGGAGCTAGCACATCGAACACACCCTGCAACGGAATGGCGATCCAGGCTGGCCGATTACCGGCCTCATAGACGACTTCGTACAGTGCCTTCTCCAGTATGAAGAAGCGCAGTTGGCTATGGAATGCAGCCTCGTTTTCCGGAGCCTGCCGAAGTGCTGCCCGATAGGCGTTGAGGAAAAGAGTTTCGGCCCGGGCCTGCCACGCCCGTGCGACTTTGCTCATGCTGGTTTCGTTCCGGGCCGCGGTGGCGGCGGCATAGGCGAACGACCGCAACATGCCGGCAACATCGCGCAGGGCTGCTTGCTTGGCCCGGCGCTCGGCAAGCGAGCGCAGGGGCTCGCCCTCAAAATCGACGATCACTGCATCATTGCCGGCGACCAAGACCTGGCCGAGATGGAAGTCGCCGTGATGACGCGTGAGACGCACCGGCATCGCATTGTCTAGCCAGAGTTTAGCTGTCGTTGCAATCTCGGTTTGGCGGTCCAGCAGGATCTTGGCCAGACGACTGGCATCCTGATCCAGGTTCGAAGCCTTAGACAGCATTTCCGCGACCTGGCGTAGACGCGCGTCAAGGTTGCGGGACCAGAGATCGATGTCCTGCCGGGTCGCCAGGCGCGGCTGGAAACTTTCATCCGAGGTTTCAATGTCCAGGGCATTGTGCATCTGCGCGGTGCGTTGGCCCAACCGTTTGATCCACTGTCGAATTGCGTCGTCATTCTGGCGGTGCTCGCGGAAGGCGGCCACCAGCCAGCTCCAGCCATCGCCCTGGTTCGCGACGAAACCCTGGAGGACCGAGACTGTCATGCCGGCGAATTCTGCCCAGCCGAGCAACACAGGTACGGCCTCGAACTGGCCGGGGCCATTGAGAAACCGGTTCATTTCCAGTTCGGGATGCACACCCTGTTCCAGTGTGCGGATGAATTTCAGTATTGCATCCTGGCCGATACGTATCGACGTGTTGGACTGTTCCGCCGAGCCGCGCCGAATTTGCCAATTCGGTTCCGCCGACAACGTGGTGTGGATCACTGGGGTATTGAAAGTCGTCAGGCCGTTGGCATCCTCGTTCGGGCCGGCCATGACCATCTTGCGCACCCAGGCTCGGACGAAGGCGTCCGACAGGGTCGCGTCGGCTACAACGAGATCTGGGTAATCCGGCAAATCCGCGACTACTGGTACGCCGGTGGTCAAACTGCCGCGTTCGAGAACCGCAAGCGGTAGGAACAGCCGAAGCGATGGCCGGCCGGGAATGTCTGCCTGCCAGATTGCCAGTGTGACCTCACTGTCGCCGTCGGGAAACGACGCGGTGGCCACCACGCTGACGGACGGAGTCGCGGCGTTTTTCGCCGGATACCAACGTTGATGCATCAGGTAGGAGGCAACTCGAGGCGCTGCAATCTCAACCAGATTGCTTGGTATGGGCGTGTGGCTCTGAACAATTCCGGAACCACTCATGCGACCTCGACCGACGTTGGATGTTTCGCTCGCCGAGCACGATCAAGGCGGTGACGGGAACGCAATGCACCGTGCGACGGGATGGTTGCCGCGTTCAAACAAGCTTGGTGACGGGTAAAATCGAGACAGGATCAGGGCGCAACAGAATGGTCGCTAAGGGCGGCAGGGCGAGCACAAGGCTGGCCGGAAAACCATGGGCGGGCACGTCCGATGAGTCGAGGGCGCCGGAATTGCCCATCCCTGAGCCGCCATAGATTGCCGCGTCGGAGTTGAAACGCTCGGTCCACTGACCCGGCATCGGCACTCCGATCCGGTAGGAATAGCGCGGCAGGGGCGTCAGGTTGCTAACCAGCAACATTGGAGAGCCATCGCGATCGAGGCGGAGGAAAGCAAATACGCTCTGCGCCTGGTCGTCGCCGACGACCCAGCGGAATCCGGCGGGATCGTCGTCGAGCTGGTGCAGTTCGGGTAAGGAAGAATAAAGCCGATTGAGGTCGCGCAAGGCGCGCTGGACGCCGCGGTGCATCGGCTGGTCGAGCAGATGCCAGTCAAGCGAGACGTCGTGGTTCCACTCGCGCTCCTGAGCGAATTCGCCGCCCATGAACAGCAGCTTCTTGCCGGGATGGGCCCACATCCAACCGAAATAGGCGCGAAGGTTGGCGAAACGCTGCCACGGGTCACCCGGCATCTTGTTGAGCAGCGAGTACTTACCGTGCACGACCTCATCATGCGACAGCGGCAGAACGAATTTCTCGGAATAGGCATAGACCATGCTGAAGGTCATCTCGCCATGGTGGTAGCTGCGAAACACCGGCGGCTGCGCCATGTAGGCGAGCGTGTCGTGCATCCAGCCCATGTTCCATTTGTGCGAGAAGCCCAGTGCCATGCCCTCGCCCGGGTGTGGAGCCGGGGCGGTGACGCCGGGCCAGGCAGTGGATTCCTCAGCGATCACCAGCGTGCCTGGGCAGCGCTCGGCAACAATCGAGTTGAGTTCCTGCAGGAAGGCCACGGCTTCGAGGTTCTCGCGGCCGCCATGGATATTGGGCACCCACTCACCGGCGTTACGGCTGTAGTCGCGGTAAAGCATCGAGGCGACGGCATCAACGCGCAGGCCATCGACGTGGAAGTATTCCAGCCAGTGCAGCGCACTGGCGATCAGGAAGCCGCGAACCTCGTTGCGGCCAAGATTGTAGATCAGTGTGTTCCAGTCGCGGTGCAAACCCTCACGCGGGTCGGCGTGCTCATAAAGGGCGCTTCCGTCGAACCGGGCCAGGCCGTGTGCGTCGTTGGGAAAGTGGGCGGGCACCCAATCGAGGATGACGCCGAGGCCGGCCGCGTGGCACCGGTCGACCATGCGGGCGAACTGTTCGGGGGTACCAAGCTCGGCGGTGGGGGCGAACTGGCCAAGCGGCTGGTAGCCCCAGGAACCGCCGAACGGGTGCACCATGATCGGCAGGAACTCAATGTGAGTGAAACCCATGTCGACGGCGTAGGGGATCAGCTTCTGTGCGAGTTCGTCCCAGTTCAGTGGCCTTTCGTCACTGCGCATCCAGGAGCCGGCATGGACCTCATAGATCGACATCGGCGCCTGGAACCGGGTCGTGGTGGCACGCGCGGCAATCCAGGATGCGTCGGTCCAAACCAGCGGCGCCGGATCGGCGACGACGGAGCCGGTGGCGGGTGCTGGTTCCGCCTGGGCCGCCATCGGATCGGCTTTCAGCGGCAGCACGTTGCCGCCGGGACCCAAGATCTCGAATTTATAGAGCGCGCCTGGGCTTAGCCGGGGCACGAAGATTTCCCATACGCCAGCTTCCATGCGGCGGCGCATCGGCAAGCGGCGGCCATCCCATGCGTTGAAGTCGCCAACAACCGAAACACGGCTGGCGTTCGGCGCCCAAACGGCGAAGCGCACGCCATCGATCCCGTCTACCTGGCGGACATGGGCGCCGAGGCAGGTTGCCATCTCGCGATGGCGGCCTTCGGCGATCAGATGCAGATCGAGCGGACCCAGCAGCAGGCCGAAGCTATACGGATCTTCGGTTTCCTGGATCACGCCGTTCCAGTCGATGCGCAGCCGATAACCAGAATCGACACACTCACCGGAAAACAGCCCGGTGAAGTGGATCTTCCGCATCGCTGTCATTACGGAGCCGTCAGCCGAAACAACCTCCACGCCGACGGCGCCCGGCAGCATGGCGCGTACAACATTGCCGTGGTGCCCCAGCACGGCGAACGGATCAGCTGACCGACCGTTAACAATCGCCTCGATTACATCCGGGTCCAGTCCAGTTTCACTCATCCGAGGCGTCCTCAGGTCGGGCAATCAGCCGCGCCGTGAGTTCGGCCAAACCCCGCAAGGGCAAACCCAGCCAAGTGGCGCGGTTGGCGGCCTCGTAGCAGATTTCGAAAGCCGCTTTCTGGACAAGAAACAGGTCGAGCAGGATCGGCCAAGCTTCGTCACTCGCCCATCGGCGCGCGGCTGCGTCATGGCCCTGCCGATAAGCCTCGGAAAATGCGGCAACGACCCCCTGATGGACGCGCTCGATCATCGGCGCGCGGCTTTCGCCCTCCTTCGGCGTCAGCGCGGTGCGTCCCGAGATCGCCGCGGCACGGCCGTACTCGAAGGAGCGCAACATGCCCGCGACATCTCGCAACGGGCTTGATTTCTGCCGCCGTTCTGCAAGCGACCGGGTCGTGTCGTTTTCGAAATCGATCAGGAAGGCGTCGTCGTTGACTACCAGGACCTGCCCGAGGTGGAAATCGCCATGGATGCGGGTTTTGAGCACCCCAGGAACTGCCTTGGAGAGACTCTCTATCCGTTGGTGAAGTTCGTCGGCATGGTCCATCAGGAACGCCGCGTCCTCGGCCATCGTCGTAGTCGGCCAGGCCGGCATGCGATCGATCACTGACAGGGCGCCCTTGACCTGCGATTGGATTTCCTGCGTCCAAAGCCCCGCATCAACCTCGTTCGCCGTCTCGGGAGAGAAAGCGGCATCATTGGAGGGTTCAGCCAGAACCGCATGCATCTCGGCCAGCCGCCGCCCGACGGCGGCAGCGAACTCCACCAGCGGTGCAAAAGCGTCAACCTCGTCAGCAAGTTCGCTTGCCTCGCCAACCAGACTGTCGGCGGTGCGTGAGAAGAAATCCTGCATCCAGGTCCAACCGTCGCCCTGGTTGATGATAAAGCCCTGTAGCAGGATCAAAACCCGCGTGCCGCCATCCGGGGTAATGCGGGAAACCAGGCCCAACAGCGGCGGCGCGTTGGCGTAGCCGTTCTCCGTCAGATGGCGCGTCATCTCGATCTCGGGGTGAATGCCATCTGTGGTGTGCCGAAGCACCTTGAGCATGACATCGTCGCCGATAATCAGTGAGCTGTTGGACTGCTCGGCCGATAGCCGGCGGATTTCCGCGTCAGGCGCGATGTCAAGCTCGTCCAGCTGCTCTGTCGGCACGAAATGAATCTCGTCGTCCCAGTCGCGGATGACCGCACGTTCGCGCAGCAGGCGGAGAATCGTCTGTGGGAACGAGTCAATGGCAAAGGCGTCGGTCAATACGCCGACACGACGGCCACGGCGGACGCGGGCCAGCGCCAGCTGCTGCGGCAGGGCGGCGGTCATCTCGTCCTCCCAGACGATGCCGAGCGGGAGCAGGTACTTGTCCGTGTGTTCTTTGCCCGCGATGCTCAGCTCGAGCAGCAACAGGTCTCCGGCGGTTGCGGTGATGGCGCCGGCGTGGGCGATGCGGACCGATGTTGGAGACCCATCCTCGGCGGTAAACCACCGGCGCAGCGATAGATAGGGCACCAGAAGGTCGTGCTCGATTACCGTGCGCTGCGGCGAGGCGAGCATGTCTGAAACCTCGCGGCGAATAACCAAAGTCGTGAGTTCGGGCAGCGGCTCGGGTAGCGGGGTATGCCAATTTGGCAGCTCTCCCTCATCGGCGAGGATGAACCAGTAAAAGGCATAGGGCGTCAGGGTCAGCAGATAGGGCAGCCGTCCGATCGGTGGAAACGCTGAGCCGCCGAGCAGGTCGATGGGGGTGCGACCGGCGAAACCACTGAGATCGACCTCGACCGCCTGAGCGGTGCGCGCCAAGTTGCTGACACAGAGGATTGTTTCACCTTCGTGGACACGCAGGAATACTAGCACCTTGCGGTTGCCGGGACGGATAAAGGCTTGGGTGCCACGGCCGAACGCCTGATGGCCGCGGCGCACCGCGAGCAGCCGGCGGGTCCAGTTGAGAAGCGAATGTTGGTCGCGGTCCTGCGCCTCAACGTTGACCGCGGCGAAGCCGTAGAGCGAGCTCATGATCGGCGGAAGCACCAATCCTTCTGGGTCCGCACGGGAGAAGCCGCCGTTGCGGTCTGGCGACCACTGCATCGGGGTCCGCACGCCATCGCGATCGCCGAGGTGAATATTGTCACCCATGCCGATTTCGTCGCCGTAGTAGATCACCGGCGTACCCGGCATCGACAGCAGCAGCCCGGTCATCAGCTCGATGCGGCGACGGTCATGCTCCAGCAGCGGTGCCAGCCGGCGGCGGATGCCAAGGTTGAGCCGAGCGCGGCGGTCCGAGGCGTAGGTGGCCCAGAGATAATCACGCTCGCTGTCGGTGACCATCTCCAGAGTCAGCTCGTCATGGTTGCGGAGAAAGACAACCCATTGACAGTTCTCCGGAATCGACGGGGTTTGACGCATGATGTCGGTGATCGGGAAGCGGTCCTCGCGCGCGATCGCCATATACATGCGTGGCATCAGCGGGAAGTGGAACGACATGTTGCACTCATCGCCGTCACCGAAATATTCCTGGGCGTCCTCGGGCCACTGGTTGGCCTCAGCGAGCAGCATCTTTCCAGGCGCGTGCGCGTCCATGGCGGCCCGGATTTTCTTCAGAATAGCATGGGTCTCGGGCAGGTTCTCGTTGCTGGTACCCTCGCGTTCCACCAAGTAAGGTACTGCGTCGAGCCGCAGACCGTCGACGCCGAGATCAAGCCAGAAGCGCATGATATCGAGCACTTCCTCCAGTACCTGAGGATTGTCGAAATTGAGGTCGGGCTGGTGCGAGTAGAAGCGATGCCAGTAATATGCGCCGGCAACGGTATCCCAGGTCCAGTTCGAGCGCTCGGTATCAACGAAGATCACACGGGTGCCGGCATAGGCTTCGTCGGTATCAGACCAGACGTAGAAGTCGCGCTCGGGCGAGCCAGGCGGCGCGACGCGGGCAGCTTGGAACCAGGGATGTTCGATCGAGGTGTGATTGATCACAAGTTCGGTGATTACCCGCATGCCGCGCGCGTGCACGGCAGCGATGAATGCCTTGACGTCGGCCATGGTGCCGTAGTCGGGATGCACGCCGCGATAATCACTGATGTCGTAGCCATCGTCACGGCGCGGAGATGGGTAGAACGGCAACAACCAGATCGTGTCGATGCCGAGCTCACGGATGTAGTCGAGTTTCTGCAGCGCGCCTGGGAAATCACCGATGCCGTCGCCGTTGGAGTCAAAAAACGATTTCACATGCAGCTGATAGATCGTGGCATCGCGGTACCATAGCGGGTCCGGCAGCACGGCTTCCGGTTCCGCAACACTTTCGAGGACGGTCGGGCTGGCGATGGGAAGGCTCATGCGCCGGTTGTCCGTACGCGCCAGATGGCAAACGGCAAATCCATGGGATCAAGGCGCAAATGCCGCCAGCCGGATTGCCAGGTATCGTTGCCGCCACGCATCAGATCCTCCACATCAAACATCGGTGTCAGGTCGAGGAGAGTGGCCGGGATTTCGAAATCGGCCTCCTGGACCCGGAAGGGATCGAAGCTGACCACAACTATAACAAGGTTCTCGCGTGCTTGAGTCGTTTTCGCATAGCACAGGATAGAGTCATTCGAGCAGCGTAGGAATGTCACACCGAGATGGCTTTGCAGCGCCGGGTTGGTTCGCCTGATGTGGTTGAGTTGGCGAATCTCTGACACGATGTTGCCTGGGCGGTCATGATCCCAGGCAACGATCTCGTATTTTTCCGAGCCGAGATATTCCTCTCGTCCGTTGAGGGCTCGCGCCTCGCACAGCTCAAAGCCGCTGTAGACTCCCCATACACCGGACAAGGTGGCCGCCAGCGCCGCCCGCAACAGGAAACCAGCGCGTCCGGAGTAGTGCAGGAATTCAGGATTGATATCGGGCGTGTTGACGAAGAAGTTTGGCCGGAAGAATTCCTTTGGGGCGGTCGTGGTGAGTTCGGTCAGGTATTCGCGCAGCTCATAAGCCGTGTTGCGCCAGGTGAAGTAGGTGTAGGATTGAGAGAACCCGACTTTGGCCAGGTGATACATGATCTTGGGCCGGGTGAAGGCCTCGGCTAGGAAGATGACATCGGGGTAGCAGGCGCGGATGTCGGCAATCATCCACTCCCAGAACGGGAACGGCTTTGTATGGGGATTGTCGACGCGGAAGATGCGGACGCCCTGTTCGGCCCAGAACATCACAATGTCGCGCAACGCCAGCCATAGGCCGGGCATGGCGCCAGCACTGTAGAAGTCGACGTTGACGATGTCTTCATAGCGCTTCGGCGGGTTTTCGGCGTAGCGGATGGTGCCGTCGGGGCGCCAGGCAAACCACTCTGGATGCTGTTTCAGCCAAGGATGATCCGGCGAGCACTGAATGGCGAAATCAAGAGCAATTTCCAAACCATTCGCCTGCGCCGCGGCGCATAGGCGACGAAAGTCGTCTAGCGTGCCGAGTTCGGGATGGACCGCATCGTGGCCACCTTCGGGCGAACCGATGGCATAGGGGCTTCCCGGATCCTCGGGGCCTGCCGTTAGCGAGTTGTTGGGGCCCTTGCGATTGGTTTGGCCGATCGGGTGGATGGGGGGGAAATACAGCACGTCGAAACCCATATCTCGAACATCCGGCAGCCTTGCAATGACATCGTCGAAGGTGCCGTGCTTTCCCGGTATAGGGCTTTGCGACCGCGGGAAGATTTCATACCAGCTGGAGAACACGGCAGCGATACGCTCCGCGTCTACCGGAAAGGGTTCGTGCAGCCGCACAGCAAATGGCCGCAAAGCGGGATCCGCCATGACCTCGGCCGACTGCGGCGACAACAATAGGGAGCGCCGTTTACCTGCATCTCCCGCTTTCAGCTTTCTGGCAAGGTCGCTGCGGCCGACTGACGGCGCTGTCTTGCAGGCGTGCTCGACAACGGCAAGGCCCTCACGCAAATCGAGCTCCAACGGCAATCCCGCCGCATGCTTTTTTGCTAGTTCATACTGGAACCGGCCGAATTCGTCGGCCCATGCCTCGATGTCAAACTCGTGTCGACCCAAGCGTTCCAGCACAAAAGAAGCGGTCCAGCGGTCGTTGCCGACCGACACCATGGCGGTCTCCTGCCATTCCGCGGCGTCGGCGGATCGCCAGCGTAGGCTGGCGGCGACAGTCTCATGGCCGTCGCAGATGATGTCGGCGGTGACCTCCAGAATGGAGCCTATGATGCGCTTGAGCGGGAAGCGCCCGTTATCCACCGCCGGGGAGACGGCTTCGATTGCCAGGCGTGGCGCCCGAACCGCAACGACAGCATTCTGATCCCGGCGCGGTGCCAAGATCGGCGCCGGCTGATGCAGCAATGCACACCGTACTTCGGCCGGGGCAAGTGGAGACATTGCATCCCCGGCGAGGATCGCCCCATCGAGCCATGCCGGGATGGCCTGGGCCGGCGTCGGTGAGGCTTCGTCAAGGGAGGTATTGATCAGAATCGTCGCGGGAGTTGCGGCCTGCCGCGCCAGAACCGCGACCCGGCTGCCTGGAGGCGATACTAGAATAGGAGGTTGCGATGAGAATAGACGAGGTTCGGCATTGAGGGCGGCGATTTCCTCCGTCAGATCGAACGATGCTTGTGCCACCGTGCACGCAAATGCCGTCGGACTTCCATAAACCGGGTCAAACGCAGCGGAAGCGCCGAATTCGAAACCCATCGGCATCAGCCAGGCATCGCCAAATGCGGCTGCAAGCCGCATGGCCCGCCGATGACGTGCCGCCGAACCGGGCCCTGCCAGCCTGGGGCCGAATGGCAATTCCGGCATCGACAGGATGCCTCCGATATCGGCGACCAGACGAGTATTATCGTTTAGCCAGGCGGAACGCAGATCCCAGGCCCAGGATGCTGACGTTGCAAGGTCGAAGCCACAGTCGACAAGCGTGGTTGTCTGTGCCGGCGCAGCTTGATCCAGCCAGGCGAGGAAGGTGATGCCCGGATGGGATTTTCTAACCCCCGCGAGAAGTCGGTGCCATACGGCGGCGGGTACATCCTGCGTGACGAGGCAGCGGAACCCTGCGATGCCAAGGTCGATCCATTCGGCCAGCCGATACTGCCACCATTCGATCAGCGACTGGTCATTGGCTGAATAGTTGGCGTGCACAGAGAATCGAAGGTCGGGCGAGTGTCGCGGATCAGGCGGCGCATCGACATCCAGTTTTACGAAACTGCCCGGAAATTCGGCCACGAGCGGTGAGCCGACTGCCACCCGATCGATGACCAGATCCATGACTAGGCTTAGGCCGTGACCGCGCGCAGCGATCGCTGCGTTCTTCAGGGCAGGGCCGGCGAGACCGTCGCCAAATGCCGGGTGCAAGCGATCATGGTCGGATGTCACGAACAGGCTACCGGAGCGGCCGGGTAAGAATGGCGGCGCGATCACGACGTGATCAAAACCCATTTGACGACAGCGCTCGAAATGGCGCGTCCACTCAGTGATTGGCCCGGCCAGTAGTGGATGCAGGTAATAGAACTTACCATGGCTCGGGGTGATCATATCGCTGTCCGAAGGTGGCATGCCGACTTCATAAAACATTTCAGACAACAGATGAGGTGTCGGATCGGGCATTCCGTCCAATCCAAAATGCAACAACCAAACGATGCGGCGGGTTCCGCGATTGTCAAAATTCGGCTGTATGAACAATAGTTTGGCCAGACACCGATTTTACTGGAGGACGGCAACCGATACGGGGCCTCGTTCATTCCTGGATTTCAGACGCTCGATCGGCAGATTTTACAGGATTGACCGCGCATGCCTGTCGTTTAGACAGAATAGAGCTCAACATTCTTAAAGCGAGTTACAAGTACGAGGTAGCAAGATGACAAACGACTCACACGCCACCGAAGCCAAGCAGCAGGGACTTCGCGAACTTGCCTACTCGCTTTGGGAGGCGGATGGCAGTCCACATGGACAGCACGAGATATACTGGCGGCGTGCCGTGGCCCATATGGGAGCCACGGGGGCAGTACCGGTAGAAGATGACGTTACCCTTCCCAGCTCCGACGAGATGAAGTCGGGACCAGACAAAGTGGCCACGAAATCGGCTGGAACGCGGAAGGGCACCGGCAAGTCCAGTGCCAAACTGCCGGCGACGAGGAATGGAGCTGGAACCGACAAATCCCATCGCCGCCAGAGCTGATTGGCACCGCGAATTTGGACGTTAATAGCCGGGCCGCCCTCTATTTCTCATCGCGCATCAATGATTTCACGATCAGGCCAATGCCTTGGGCGTGCCAACGCTGCACGGCCTTGTGGTCGGCGCCGAGGCTCGAAGCTAGCCTACGCCACGTGAAAACATGCTTGCCGGTCAAGGGACTTACGATCGACCGGGCGCCGACCACCCGGCGCAACACACACCGATCGATCGCAATGCGGGTGATCCAGGCAAGGGCCTGCTCCATCTCGTCAATGCGCAATGCGCTTGGTACCGGTGGGCAGGCGCGCTTTTGGTCCTGGCCATAGACCTCCATCGCCGTTCGCACGATGTCGAGCGAGGAGGTCCGCAGTCGTGTCGAGTAGCCGGTCTGTGGCAGGGCGAGCAAGGTCG
Source organism: Acetobacteraceae bacterium (assembly GCA_043745345.1). Classification (GTDB taxonomy): domain Bacteria; phylum Pseudomonadota; class Alphaproteobacteria; order Acetobacterales; family Acetobacteraceae; genus PALSA-911. The sequence goes on from JAYTTA010000452.1 coordinate 14,352, forward strand.
CACCCGCCTCCTCTAGCCGATTGATCACATACGGATCGTTGACGACAATCTGCTGATCGCGCCGTTCGTTGGACAAGCCGGGGATAGGTTCCATCCTGATCTGCATGGCCGTCAGCCTTCAAAACAGGGTAAAGGATAGACACAGCCATCTAGCAGCGTGCCGCTGGTGATCGGCTGCCAGCTTTGCGGATGCCCGGCGGGCAACGCTTCGCGTCGGAGATCTTCCGGCGGGGTCTCAAAACTCAACGCCGGGCGTTCGGCGCCAAGCCGGCGACCACGCTGAATCACCGTGTAGCGGTGCAGGCCCATGACTGTGGCGATGTGCTCCCAGGTGCTCGCCTCGGCGCGCATGCGGCGGATGGTGAAGTCTTGAGCGTCGGTCCAGACCAATTTATGCGGCATGTCATCCTCGAACAAAACAGGAACAATACCGTTAGTTAGTCTGAGCCCTTTTGTTTGTCAAATTTAATAACTGGTAGGACACGAAACTGTCTTGAAATGGAGTATGGCGTCACGTTGTGGCTCAGGCCACTAGCAACCGGCGCGGGACCGCGCTACGGGAGCTAACTGAACGCGACACCGGGTATGCGGCACCGACTTATCTCGGAAGGATGGAACCATGAACGAAATCGACATAGCCCGGGTGCAGGCCTATCTCCGCGCCACCTTGGGCAATGACCGCCTTCACATTGACGTGCCGAAACGCCGAGGCGGCACGGTCGAGGTTCGGATCGGAACCGAGTTTATTGGAACGGTGCACAAGGATGACGATGACGGCGAGGTGTCGTTTTCGTTGCACATATCCATCCTTGACGAAGACCTTCCCGCTGTTGCTGCCGCCCGGCCCAAAAGCTGACTGGGCAGCGCCGCTGCTACAAAGCGCTCCAGAGGAGCACGCGCTGGCACTATTCATCAGATCCCTCTTGCGGCTCGGTCCAAAATGTGCCAGTCATACTAACGTGA
>JAYTTA010000453.1:0-15236 GCA_043745345.1 Acetobacteraceae bacterium
TTATCCATCAGCCGGGCGCAGGTGTCTTCCAGAACGATGCGCCCGACCTCGATGATGTAGCCGTAATCCGCGGTCTTCAGCGCGATGTGGGCGTTCTGCTCGACCAGCAGGATGGCGACGCCACGCTCCCGGTTGATGCGTTTCACGATGTCGAAGATCTGCGCCACCAGAATCGGCGACAGGCCCAGCGACGGCTCATCCAGCAGCAGCAGCTTGGGCCGGCCCATCAGCGCGCGCGAAATCGCCAGCATCTGCTGCTCGCCGCCCGACATCTGGCCGGCACGCTGGTGCTGGCGTTCCTTCAGACGGGGAAAGTAGTCGTAGCACATCTCCATGTCCTGGGCGACTTCATCGCGGTCGTGGCGGGTGTAGGCGCCCATCACCAGGTTCTCGTGCACGCTCAGAAACGGGAACACTTCGCGGCCTTCGGGCGAGTGGCAGATGCCGCAACGCATGACCTTGTCGGGCGACATGCGCTGGATATCATGGCCGTCGAAGTTCACCTGGCCGCGCTCCGGGTCCATCACGCCGGAGATAGTCTTTAAAATCGTAGTCTTGCCGGCGCCGTTGGCGCCTAGGACAGTGACGATCTGGCCGGGATGGACCTCAAGCGAGACGCCGCGGATCGCCTGGATCGGGCCGTAGAAAGTCTCGATGTTGGAGACTTTCAGCAGCGCTTCCGTGTTCATGGCCGCGCTCACGGGTCGCCTCCCAGATAGGCACGGATGACCTCGGGATCGCGCTGGACCTCGGCGGGCGTGCCCATGGCCAACACCTTGCCATAGTTCAGTGCCATCACCCGGGTGGCGACGGCGGTGACCAGGCTCATGTCGTGCTCGACCATGATGACGGTGATGCCGAGATCCTTCTGGATGTCCTCGATCCAGAACCCCATCACCTCGGTCTCCTCGGCGTTGAGGCCGGAGGAAGGTTCGTCGAGGAGGAGAATCTTCGGCTCGGTGCAAAGCGCGCGGCCCAGCTCGACGATCTTGCGCACGCCATAAGGTAAATTGGCGATCAGCGTGTCGCGGTAGCGCTGCAACTCCAGAAAGTCGATCACGTCCTCGACCTTCTCGCGGTGGCCGATCTCGGCGCGGCGCGTCGATGGCAGGAAGCAAAGCTGGGCCAGCAGGCTGGCCTGCGCGTGTGTATGTCGGCCGATCAGCAGGTTTTGCAGCACCGATGCGTTGGCGAACAGTTCTATGTTTTGGAAGGTGCGCGCAATGCCGAGGCCGGCGATGCGGTGCGCCGGCATGGTGGTGAAGTCCTGGCCGTCGAACATCAGTTTGCCGTCGGTAACGTTGTAGATGCGGCTGATGAGATTGAAGATCGTCGTCTTGCCGGCGCCGTTCGGGCCGATGATGCAGAACACCTCGCCCTTATTGACGTCGAAGCTGACATCATCGACGGCGCGGATGCCGCCGAACCGCACCGCGATACTTTTGGCCTCAAAATAACTCATCGCAGCCGTTCCGACTTGGCGTAGGCCTTCTGTCGCTTGAAGGTCGATCCCTTGTACATTGGAAAGCTTCTGAAATATTGTTTCAGCTTGAGCCATCTTCCATACAGGCCGCCCGGCTCGAACAGGATGAAAAGGACAAGAAAAAGTCCGAACAGGGAGGGCTCCAGCCCCGGCATGCGGCCGATGCCGAACGGCAGGTCGTCGCGCACGATGGCAATGGCCTGGGGCAGCAGCCGCACGAAGATGGCGCCGAAGATGGCGCCGTGGATCGATCCCAGGCCGCCGATGAAGACGATGGTGACAAACTGGATCGACAGCAGGATATCGAATGCGTCAGGTGCCAGATGGCGCACGTAATGCGCGAACAGCGCGCCGGCGAGGCCGGTGATGCCGGCGCTCAGCGCGAACGCGATTGTTTTATATTTCGCGAGATGAATACCCATGCTCTGGGCCGAGATCTCGCTGTCGCGGATCGCCACCATGGCGCGGCCAAGCGGCGAGCGCAGGATGTTGGCAGCCAGCCAGAGCACGAAGACGAGCACCACAAGCGACGTGTAATAGATGCCGTTGGCGCCGACGATACGAAAACCGAGGATGGTCGGCGTCTGCACCGGGAACCCGTCGAAGCCGCCGGTGACCGAGTTCCATTTGGCAAAAACGTTGCCGATGATGCTGCCGAAGGCCAGGGTCGCGATAGCGAGGTAAAGCCCGCTCATGCGCAAGGTCGGCACGCCGATGGCGATCCCCGCCAGCGCGGTGACTACAAACGAGGTCGGCAGGGTAATGGCGAATGGCACGCCCTGGGCCAGCAGCACGGCGTTGGTGTAGGCGCCGATGCCGAGGAAGGCCGCGTGGCCCAGGCTGACCAGCCCGGTGTAGCCGGTCAGCAGCATCAGCCCGACGCCGGCCACGGCAAAGATCAGCACGCCGGCCACCTCACCGACATAGAACTCCCCGGCGAGGATGGGAAACGCGACCATTACCGCCAGCAGCAGGCCGTACCAGAACACGTCGCTCGGCTGGCGGGCGATACCGAGATCCTGCTCGTACCGGGTCTTGAACAGATAACGCATGGCTCAGACCCGCTTTCGAATGGTCTGGCCGAAAAGACCCTGCGGCCGCAGCACCAGCACGGCCAGCAGCACGACGTTGGAGGTCACGTCCTGCGTGCCGGGCGGAAGGTAGTAGCCGGAAAGCTGCTCTACCACGCCGACGATAATGCCGCCGACCAGCGCGCCCGGGATCGAGCCGAACCCGCCCAGCACCGCGGCGGCGAACGCCTTGATGCCGATGCCGCCCATGTTGACGTCGATCATCGACACCGGCGATAGCAGGATGCCGGCGACGGCGGCGACCCCGGCGCTGATCGCCCAGATCATCGAGAACACCGAGCGCACCGGGATGCCCATGTAGTAGGCGGCGAGCTGGTTCTGCGAGCTCGCCTGCATCGCGATGCCAAGCCGGGTGCGGCTAAAGAACACGTATAGCACGCCGCACAGCACCAGCGTGCCGGCGATGATCGAAAGGTTGTCCTGGCCCAACACTAGACCGCCGGCGCGCACTACCTTGTTAGTGAACGGCGTCACGAAGGCGATGCTGTCATAGCCCCAGCCGATGCCGGCGGCGGCGCGGAAGATGAAGCCGAGCCCCAAGGTCAGCATCACCACCTGGAACTGCGGCTGGCCGATGACGCGGCGCAATATGATGACGTCCAGCAGGTAGCCGAACAGGGCCGTGGCGCCGACGGCCAGTAGCGCGCCGAGCCAGTAGTTCATGCCAAGGGTGGCGATGAAGGTGTAGGCGGCGAAACCGCCGAGCATCATGATGTCGCCCTGCGCGAAATTCACCATCTCGGTCGCCTTGTAGATCAGCACGAAGCCGAGCGCGACCAGGCCGTAGATGCAGCCTGCGGCGGAACCGTTGATGACAAGCTGAAGAACCCGCGCGGCGTCCTGCACCGTTTTCCGTCCCTGGTTCGCGAACCCTGAACCGGGCCACGCAATTATTCTTGGGCGCAACATACGCAGCGCCGCGATCCAGCGTCAATCGACGGACGGTATGGTTCCTGTGCCAAAGTCCAAAAGTTTGGAGCGTTGTCGAAGCTTCTCGGTTGCCTGATTTCCGCGTTGCAATAATGTGACGCATCAAGGTTCTGGAACAGGATCGCCATGTCTGAGGATGTCGCTGCCGGAGTCGGAAAGATCGATCTCCCGTTGTCCCGGCAGCTGGCTGGTGGGTTCGTGCTTGGTCGTTTTGCCCTGGCCTTCGCCGACAATTGGGCGCCATTCGAGGTTGTCCTGCCTGATGGCTTGGTGTGTCGGTTCGGCCGCGAGGGCGGTGTCGGCCCGATCTTCCGAATCACGCTGCGCAACCTGCGTGGAAAGAACGCGCTGCTCAGTCTTGACGAAGCGCGGTTCGCGGAAGCTTATCTAGCCGGTGACATCGACCTCGACGGCGACATGTTGCGCCCGTTCGAGCTGCGCCGGTCGTTCGGCGACTTCCATCCGGTGGTCAGCATGTGGCGCTTCCTGCAGCCGATGCTGACCAGCCAGATCCGCACCAACCGCCGAGCGATCGCCTCGCATTACGATATCGATCCGGATTTCTTTCTGAGCTTCCTCGATCCGAAAACGCCTTGCTACACTCAGGGTGTGTATCTCGCCGACGATGAGAGCCTCGATGTCGCAACGGAGAGGAAGTTCGCTTACTGCTTCGAGCAGCTGCGACTCAAGCCGGGTGACCATATCCTGGAGGTCGGGCCCGGCTGGGGCGCCTGGTTCGCGTATGCCTCGGCACGCGGCGTTCGGTGCACCGGGATCACCATTTCCCAGGCATCGGCGGACTATCTAGCTGCCAAGGCCAAGCGGCTTGGCTACGATTGGGGGATCGTCTTTTCCGACCTGCTGACTTTCGAGACGCGGCGAACATACGATGCGATCGTCATCATGGGCGTGATCGAGCATCTGCCGCAGTATGATCGCGTGCTGTCGAAGTTCCTCACGCTGCTGAAGCCGGGCGGGCGGATTTTCCTCGACGGCAGCGCCTGCACCAAAAAGTATGAACTCTCCACCTTCATGGTGAAATACATCTATCCCGGCAACCATTCCTTTTTGGTGCTGCACGACTTCCTGGAAAAGTTGGCGGCAACGCCGCTGCGGGCTGCCGAAATACAGAACGATACCAGGAGCTACTTCCTCACCTTCCAGCAATGGGCGCAGAATTTCGACACCAATCGCGAGGCGGTGATCGCGCGCTTCGGGGAGTTCAACTATCGCCGGTTTCGGCTTTACCTTTGGGGCGCCGCCCATGAATTCCTGTCTGGCAGCCTCGATTGCTACCGCATGATCCTGCATTTCCCGGTTCGCGCCACCGCGGAGCGGGGCGTGACCACGGATCAGCTAGTGGCGAGGGACCGAGACGAAATGGATGACGACGCGCCGGGAGTGAGCAAAGCCCGCTTTCAGTGACCTAATCGTGGCCGCATCGCGCAAACCCCATCGTCTCCCGTTCCCGGCGCGTTCTCGAACGAACAACGCTGGGTGGGAGGCGTGCCGCAGACACGCGTCAGTTTGCGAAATCCAACGCAGCTTCCGTTAGGCGCACGGCAGCCCGGGCCTCCGGCACAGCCGCAATCGGCACAACGCGGATGCGTCGGACACCCTGCATTGGCGTCGGACTCAGCGTGAGTGGCAATCGGCAGGCCGGCAAGCAAAAGCAGGACCTGCCAAATCCGCATGATTGTGACAAAGGATCGTTGCGTGCCAGCGATCGTCATCCGCACCGTAGCGGCAACGATGGCGTGCGGCGGCATGATTTATCGCCCCTTGGGTGGTTGTTCGAGGCGACCTTGCCTAGGCTTGCGCGAAACAGTGGCGGGACCGTGCCGATGAGCAATGCGATGGCCGAATTTGCGCGCCGCGAGGTAGCCTCCCGGCGGTTGTGGGGCGCGGAGGCATTTCCGCTCGACATCTGGCAGTCTATGGGCGTGGCCGGGCTGTTCCGTATCGGGCTGCCCGCGGCACAGGGCGGCGACGGCGGTGGCTATGCGGCGATCGCGGCGGCGGACGCAGCGCTGGTGGAATTCGGCGGCGCACCAGGTTTCGGTGGCGCCTGGGCGGTGCACCAGATGGTCGCGCGCTTCCTGGTCGACGGCTTCGCGACCGAGGCCCAGAAAGCCGCCTTGTTGCCCGGATTGGCAGCGGGAACATCGACCATCGGGGTGGCGATTTCCGAGCCCGATGTCGGAGCGCACCCGAAGCACCTCACCACCATTGCACAGCGGACCTCGGACGGGTGGATCATCGACGGCACAAAATCCTATGCCAGCAACGGTCCGATCGCTGACTTTTTCCTGGTGTTCGCGATCACCGAGCAAAGCGAGAGCCGGAAACGGTTTTCCGCCTTCCTGATCCCGCGCGGCACTGCCGGGATCGAGACGATCACGGCCCCTGCCCTCGCCTTCCTGCGTCCTTCGCAGCATTGCGGCCTGAGGATGGCCGGCTGCAGGGTGCCCGACAGTGCTCGCCTCGGCCGGGAGGGCTCCGCGTATGAGGCCATGGCGATGCCGTTCCGCGACATCGAGGACGCTGTCGGCGCCTCCGGCATGGCGGCGGCACTGACCAGTCTGGTGCGCGACCTTGCGCGCTCCACCGATCCAGGCCGCGCGGAGGCAGCCTCCGTGCCGCTGGGCGGCTTGGTGGCGACCGCGGCGATCGCGCGCGATGCGGCACGAAGCCTAGCTGAGGGGCTCGACGCCGGCACCTGGCGGCCGGGCGCGCCACCGGCGACGTTGACCGGGTTGCGGCTGCTGGCCACGGAGCTACTGGCACGTATGCAACTCTACCGGTCTGACTTTGCGCCGTCGCCGGACGATGCTATCGACACGGTAATGGGTGACATCTCGGTGGTCCTGGGCATTGCTCGCGGGCCGAAGATCATCAAACAGGGCCGGCTAGGGCTTGCTTTACTTAGGGAAAAACAATCTTGACGCTAGAACCACGCGTATGACCGTAGAAACTGACGTGCTACTCGGATCGATTGACGCAGTCGGCGAAGGCCTTGAGTCAGTGGGATATATTGCCAACCGGCAGATCTCCACGGCGGTCTATCTGTCCAACCACCTTCAGAAGCCGATCCTGGTCGAAGGCCCGGCGGGCGTCGGCAAGACCGAATTGGCAAAATCGCTGGCGACCTACCTCAAGCTGCCGCTGATCCGGATGCAGTGCTACGAGGGCCTTGATGAGTCCAAGGCGCTGTACGAGTGGAAATACGGCAAGCAACTGCTCTACACGCAAATCCTGAAAGACAAGCTGGGCCAGCTGTTCGGACTGACCGAGACAATCGAGCAGGCGCTGGAAAAGCTGCACGGCTTTTCCGATGTATTCTTCTCCCATCACTTTCTGGAGCCGCGGCCGCTGCTGCGTGCGTTGCAGCAGGAAAAGGGCGCCGTGCTGCTGATCGACGAGATCGACAAGTCAGACCAGGAGTTCGAGGCGTTCCTGCTCGAAATTCTTTCCGATTATCAGGTGACGATCCCGGAGATCGGCGTAGTCGAGGCAATCACCGCGCCCATCGTGTTCTTAACATCGAACTCGATGCGCGATCTTGGCGACGCGTTGAAGCGGCGCTGCCTGCACCTGCATATCGGCTTTCCGGATGCCAAGCTGGAGGCGCGCATCATCGATACCCGCGTGCCGGGGATCGATCAGAAGCTCCGCATCCAACTGGTTTCTTTCGTCCAGCAGTTGCGCGCACTGGAGCTAAAGAAGCTGCCATCGGTGTCGGAAACGATCGACTGGGCGCGGGTGCTGGTGCTGCTCCATGCCGGCGTGCTTGCCCCGGACATGGTGCGTGACACGCTGAACGTGCTGCTAAAGTTCGAGAGCGACATTGAGGCGGCGGGCAAGCAGATCGACGGCATGACGCATAAGGCTCGTCGCGAGGCCGGCCTCGTTGAGTGAGGCCGCTGCCCCGGCGCGGACCGGCCCGAGTTTCAGCGAGCCGTTGCGGCGCTTCCTGACCGCGGCACGTTCGGCCGGGGTGCGGATTTCCTCGGCCGAGAGCATAGACGCGATGCGGGCGGTGGACGTGATCGGGTTTTCCGACCGGACGGCGCTGCGCGATTGCCTTTCGCTTGTGGTGGCGAAGTCGCTGGAAGAGAAGCAGATCTTTGATGACTGCTTTGAGCTTTATTTCCAGCGCAACGATTTCGTCAAGCCGAAGGAACCGGGCTGGCGCGAGAAGCCGGATGCCGACGACAGCGATGACGAGCCCAATGGCACGGAGGGCCAGAGCGGCGGCCCGAATGCCGGCGATGGTGTCGGCGGCGGTAAGGGCGGCGGCCGCGTGGCGGGCGACAAGCTGGCCGCGATGCTGCTGGCCGACGATCGCGCCGGGCTGGCGCAGGCGATGGAAACGGCGGCCGACCAGATCGGGCTGAACAAGATCAGCTTCTTTACCCAGACCAACCTCTATACCCGCCGCATCCTGGAGCGCATGGGCGTGCGCCCGGTCGAGCGGGAGATCGAGGCGCTGCGCAAGGATGGCGGCGAACCGGCCACGGTGCGCGCTGATCGGCTGGAGGCTGGCCGCGAACGGCTGCGCGACCAGGTGCGTGATTTCGTCGAGCGCCATTTGGCGTTGTTCGCCAAAGGAGAGAACGAGAAATACCGCGAGGAATTCCTGAAGCAGGCACGGCTTTCCAACATGGACCGCCGCGACCTCGATCGGATGCGGGTGATCGTTCGCGACATCGCCAAGAAGCTGGCGGAGAAATACGGCCGCAACCGCAAGAAGAAGAACCGCGGCCAGCTCGACACGCGAAAGACCATCCGCCGCAACATGGCCTGGGATTCCATCCCGTTCATCACGGTGTGGAAGCAAAAGAAGATCGACAAGCCGAAGGTGATGGTGCTGTGCGACGTGTCCGGCTCGGTCGCCGCGATGTCGCAGTTCCTGCTGATGTTCCTGTATTCGATGAACGAGGCGTTATCGAATATCCGCAGCTTCGCCTTTGCCGGCAACCTGATCGAGATTTCGGACATTCTGGAGCACGAGCAGATCGAGCCCGCGATTGCCAAGATCCTGCAGCAGATCGGCTTCGGCTCGTCGAACTACGGCAACGCGTTGCTAGATTTCGAGGAGGCCTATTTCGCGGCGGTGGACAGTAAGACCACGGTGATCATCCTTGGCGACGGCCGCGGCAACTACAACGACCCCCGCACCGACATCGTGATGCGGCTGTCGGAGCGCGCCAAGCGGCTGATCTGGCTCAATCCGGAATACCGTTCGTCATGGGGCACGGGTGATTCAGACATGCCGCGTTACTCGCCTTACTGCCACGTGGCGACCGTGTGCAACACGGTGCGGCACCTGGAGAACGTGGTGACGGATTTGCTGAAGGGCTCGCGCTAGGTAGGAGTCCGTTGACTTTATGTGATCGCGACGACATGCGGGCTCACGGCACCGGTGTTGGTCGGACAGCCGATTACGCGGTGGCACCACCATCCACAGCCAACGCCACACCGGTCACGAACGACGCTTCGTCGGACAGCAGGAACAACGCGGCGTTGGCGAGTTCCTGGGGCTGGCCAACCCGCTTCATCGGGTTCATCCCACCGCGCTTGATCACCAGGGACTCCGCGTCCTCACCCGGCGGCAACTGGCTGTCGGGGCGTGCCACGAACACCCGCAGCATCGGCGTGTCGGTGGGGCCGGGGCAGATCGCGTTGACCCGGATGCCCTCATGGCCATAGCGCTTGGCAAGCGATTTCACCATGCCGATGACGCCGAACTTGGCCGCCGAATAGATCGGGCTGTAGGTCGAGCCGGTGATGCCCGAGGTCGAGGCGGTGAACAGCAGCGCGCCGCCGCCCCGCGCCCGCATCGCCGGGATGGCGTAAGTGGTTGTGACGAACACGGTGCGGACGTTGAGGTCCATTGCGAGCTCGTACTCGGACATCTCGATGCCTTCGACCATCGACGGACCGGGATGGCCAACATGGTTCCAGGCGAAATCAAGGCCGCCGAACGCCGCTACGGTGCGGTGCACGATGTCGCGCGCGAAGGCGTCGTCGCGTAGATCGCCGGCGATCGCGATGGCACGGCCGCCGGCCTCGGTGATCTCCCTGGCGACCGCCTCGGCGCCCGCCTGGTCCCGATCGACGATGGCGACGCTGGCGCCCTCGCGCGCGAAGGTGAGCGCGCCTGCCCTTCCCATGCCGGACGCCGCGGCGGTTATCAGCCCGGCCTTGTTCGCCATTCTCATGTTCTTGTCCTATGCCAAAGCGCGCTGCTGATCGAGCCAGCCGAGCAGGATGCCGTTGAACACGCCGGGATGCTCGACGTTGGGGAAGTGCAGCGCCTTGGCGATTTCGGCGTAGCGGCCGTTGGCGACCAGGGCGGCGATGCGCTTGTTGGCCGCGACGGGCGTGCCCTCGTCGTCGCTGCCGCATAGCACCAGCACCGGCATCTTCACGCTCGGCAGACCGGAAATGAAGTCGATGCGGCTGATCGCCTCGACGCAGCCGAGGAACCCCGCTGGCGTGGTCGCCGCGATGGTGTCGCGAAGCTGTTTGTAGCGGGCCGGGTTGTTGGCCGCGAACGCCGGCGTCAGCCAGCGCGAGATCGAGGCGTCGGCCAACGGTTCCACTGAGTTGTGCTGGCGCACCGGCTTCTTGCGTTCCTCCCAGGTGCCCAGAGCCGACTCCGGATACACCGCCATGGTGTCGCACCACATGGCGGAGATCACCCGGCCCGGATGCTCGATCGCGAACGCCTGGCCGATCATGCCGCCGATCGACAGGCCAATGTAGTGCACGCGCGCGATGCCGAGATAGTCGAGGACCGAAGCGACATCGCCAGCCAGCTCGCTCATTGTGTACGGCCCCGGCACCGGATCGCTACCGCCATGGCCGCGCATGTCGAGCCGTAGCACACGGTAGCCGGCGGCAAGCAGCACCGGCACTTGCTCCGCCCACATGCCGCCGTCGGACGACAGCGAGTGCGTCATGCACACCACCGGCGCGCCAGCGTGCCCGACCAGGTCATAGTACAGGCGTCGGTTCTTGAGCGGGACCAGCGACATGCGTTTTCTCCATTCGTTTTCACTATCCTGCCGTAACGTCGGCCAACTCGACAGCCCTCCCCCGTCACGGCAATCTACGCGCAAGCCAACAGGGGAGATCAATATGCGCGGCATCGTGTTTACCGGCGACCGGAAGCTGGAACTGCTGAATTTTGAGGACCCGACGCCAGGCCCCGGCGACGTGGTGCTGGAGATGAAGGCCTCCGGCATGTGCGGCAGCGACCTAAAGACCTACCGCGTGCCGAAGGGTGGCACCAAGGGCAATGGGCTGCCCGCCCCGGTCGGTCCGGTGATTGCTGGGCACGAGCCGTGCGGCATCGTTGCGGCGATCGGCCTCGGCGTCACCGAGGCACAGGCAAAAATCGGCCAGCGTGTCATGGTGCACCATTATATCGGCTGCACCGTCTGCGGCCATTGCCGCACCGGCTGGGCGCAACTGTGCCAGGAAACCACGATCAAGGTTTATGGCGCCTCCAACCATGGCGGCCACGCCAAATACATGCTGGTGCCGGCGAGCACTCTGGTGCCGCTGCCCGACGAGCTGACGTTCGAGGCGGGGGCCGCGATTTCCTGCGGTACCGGCACCGCCTACGGCGCGCTGCGACGGATGAATATCTCCGGCAACGACGTGATCGCGATCTTCGGTCAGGGTCCGGTCGGGCTGTCGGGCACGCAGCTTGCCGCTGCGATGGGCGCGCGGGTGATCGCGTTGGATATCAGCCCGGAGCGTCTTGCCCGCGCCACGGAGTTCGGCGCCTGGGCGACGGTCGATCCGCGCTCGAACGATCCGGTCGGCGCGATCAAGGAATTGACGCATGGCCGCGGCGCGGACCTGACCCTGGACACGTCATCCTCGTCCGAGGCGCGGCTGCAGGCGATCCGCAGCACGAAGGTATGGGGCACGATGTGCTTCGTCGGCGAAGGCGGCGACGTCAAGATCGATGTCAGCCCGGACATCCTTCGCAAGCAGTTGACGATGATTGGATCATGGACGTTCTCGCATTCAGGCCAGGCGGAGTGCGCGCGGTTTGTTGTCGAGCATGGCATCAATGTGGACAAGCTGTTCACCGACCGGTGGCGGCTGGATCAGGCGGAAGAGGCGTATTCGCTGTTTGATCAGCAGAATACCGGGAAGGGTGTGTTTCTAATGTAAGCAAGATTGGGCTCCGCCTCCGCAGGCATTCCAGCTGGCCGAAGGCAACCAGTCGGAACCTTTGCCTGCGGAGGGGGAGCCCAGCCTATGCTGCCTTCCAAAGCTCGCCTTCCCTCATGACACTCCCCTCCCGCTCCAGTTTCAGCAGGTGCGCCAGCACGTTGCGCTCGGCTGCGCGGCGCAAACGCATATCCGTCTGCGAATACAGCACGTTCATCAGCTGATGACTGGTGGCCGGGCCGCGCGACAACTCCGCGCGCAACGCCTCCTCTCGCGCCTCACGGTGGTGCACCAGGTCGCGTACCAGGTCGCGCGGATTGGACAGCGGCGGGCCATGGCCCGGCAGATAGAGATCGTCATCGCGGTCGAGAAGCAGTTTCAGGCTGTTGAAATAGGCCGCCATATCGCCGAAGGGTGGGCTAACCACGCTGCTCGACCACGACATCACGTGGTCGGCGCTGAACAGCACTCGGGTGCCGTCGGTGGCGTTCATCGCCAGCGCGATGTGGTCGGCCGCGTGGCCAGGCGTGTGGATCGCAGTCAGCCCAGCGTAGCTGTCGCCGTCATCGAGCCTGATGTCGGCAGTAAAGCTGTCGTCGGCGCTGTCGCGAAAGCCGACAGTCGGGGCTCCTGTGGCTTTCTGGAATGCCGGCACTGCGCCGATATGGTCGTGATGGGTGTGGCTGATCAGTATGTGCCTGACCGCGCCGCCGGTGGCGTCCAGCAGTTCCTTCACGTGCGCGGCGCTGTCCGGCCCGGGGTCCAGCACTGCCAGGCCCTCGGGCGTTTCGATCAGATAGGTGTTGGTGCCGTGATAGGTCATCGGCCCGGGATTGGCCGCGACCATGCGGCCGATGCCGGGCAGAATAGGCAGGATGACCCCGCGCGCCGGTTCAGGTTCGGTCAGAAAAGCCATGTTTTGAGGTTCCATCCTTGGTTTGGCATCAAGGATAGCGCGTGGCGTGAAGGTTGGTCACCTGCCGCCGAACTGTTGGTTCAGCTACCCGAACCCGACAGCACCTCGCCGAACAGCGCCCAGGTCTTGCCGTTCCATCGCTGTAGCTGCATCTGGCTGATCGGATGGAAGTTGGTGGCGCTGGTGTGCACCGTTATGCCGGGCAGCAGCACCGGCACCGTCAGATCCTTTAGGCTTGCCGCCTGGCGCATGATGTTCTCGCGCGAAAGATCGTTGCCGGCCTGCTTCAGCACCTGGTGCAGGGTGAATGTCACCCCGTAGGCGAACACACTGCCGGCCTCCGTCAAGTCGGCGCCGGGCATGTACTTGGCCATGAACGCGCGCCACTGCGCCATTCCGGCGTCGTCCTTCCAAGTCGGATCGGTCGGGTCCTTGAGGTAGGCGGCGCTGATGACTCCGATTGCGCGCTCCATCCCGGCAGGCTCGATCACTGAGCCCACGGAGATGGAAACGTTGGTCAGGAACTGCATCGGATGCCAGCCGATATCGGCCACCTTGCGGATCGTCTGGGCGGCGAACTTGGGTGTGGCCGCGGTGAGCAGCACGTCGGCGCCGGAGCTTTTCAGGTCGACGATCTGGCTGTCGATGGTGGCGTCGGTGACCTCATAGGAGACAGTCTTGACCATGCCGTCGTAGCGGCCGCCAAGGACGTCCTTGATGCCGAGCACATAGTCTTTTCCGAAATCGTCGTTCTGGTAGATGATGCCGATCTTGGCGTCCGGCTTGTTGGCCAGGATGTATCGAGCGTAGATCTGCGCCTCGGTGCGGTAGCTCGGCTGCCAGCCCATCAGCCACGGAAACTGCTGGTAGTCGCCCCATTTGTTGGCGCCGCTGCCGAGGAACAGCAGCGGCACGCCATGCGAGTTGACGTATTTGGCGATCGCCGTGTTGGTGGGCGTGCCGATGGTCGCGAACAGGAAGGCGACCTTGTCCTCCTCGACCAGCCGGCGGACCTGCTCGACGGTTTTCGGCGGGCTGTAGCCGTCGTCGACCGTGTCGTAGACGAGCTTTCGCCCGTTGATGCCGCCGGCGTCGTTGACCATCTGCATATAGGCGCCTTCGGTCTTGGCAATGATACCGTAGGCCGAGGCGGGACCGCTATAGGCCGCCGTGTTGCCGATCTTTATTTCGGTGGCGGTGACGCCCGGAGCCTGCTCCGCGAACGTAGGGCCGGCGAAAGTGGCCAATCCCACGACAAGGCCGGCGAGTGCGCGCTTGAACATTTCTGAACTCCCGGATCGCTGTTTCCACATTGTCGAACAGCGTTGATCCGAGCCTAACCGCCAAGCGCCGGCTTAAGCAACAAAACTCAGGACTGGGTCAAGGCGCATTTGCCCTCGGCAATTGGCCGGAAAGCCTGCTCGGTCGGCACCGTGCGCTTGAGGTTGTAATAGTCCCACGGCTGCTTGGACTGCTCGGGCGACTTGATCTCAAACAGATACATCGGATGGATCACGCGGCCATCGGCACGGATTTCGCTGGTCCCGAAAATAGGGTCCTGCACCGGCAGCGCCCGCATTTGCGCGATCGCCGCGCGCCCACTGGCCTGTGCCTGTTCCGGCCCCATCGCGGCGACGGCCTTGAGGTAGTGGGTGACGGCGGAATACTGTGCGGCCTGCACCGAATTGGGCATCGCACCGCCCGGCATCCCGGCCGCGAACCGCCGGCCGAAGGCGCGGGTCTCGTCGTTCAGATTCCAGTAGAACGGCTCGCTCAGCAGCACGCCCTGCGCCGCTTCCAGGCCGATGCCGTGGATATCGTTGAGCAGCATCAACATGCCGGCAATACGCTGGCCGCCCTTCACCACGCCGAACTCCGCCGCCTGCTTGATGCAGTTAACGGTGTCGGCGCCGCCATTGGCCAGGCCGATGACCTTGGCGCCGCTGGCCCGCGCCTGGACGATGAAAGGCGAGAAATCCGTCACACCCGGGAACGGCGCGCGCACGCGGCCGACCACGCGACCGCCGGCCGCGGTGACGAAGGCTGCAGCGTCGTTCTCCAGCGAGTGTCCGAACGCATAATCGGCGGTGATGAAGAACCAGCTGTCGCCGCCCTCGTGCACGACCGCATCGACCGTGCCGTGCGGCATCGACCAGGTGTCGTAGGCCCAGTGCAGATGGTTGGGCCCGCATTTCTCACCGGTCAGCGCGGCCGAGGCGGCGCCGGTGAAGATCGCCAGCTTGTCGCGCTGTTTCGCCATGTCGCCGATCGCGAACGCGGCAGAGGACAGCGGCACGTCCATCACCACGTCGACGCCGCGGTTGTTGAACCAGTCGCCGGCGATCGACAGCGCCACATCCGGTTTCAGCTGCAGGTCGGCGGACAGCAGCTCGACGTTGAAGGCAGGATTGGTTTTCAGAAAGTCGTCGATGCCGAGCCGGGTCGCCAGCACCGATCCGGCGCCGGTGTTGGCGGCGTAGGCGCCGGCCATATCGGTCAGCACGCCGATGCGGATGGTTTTACCGTCGGCCCGGGCCCGCGCCGGGATGGCCATACCGGTGGCTGCGGCGGTGCCCAGCGCGGCGCGGCGGGTGATTTTGGACATACCGTTCCCTTGATG
>JAYTTA010000454.1:0-4021 GCA_043745345.1 Acetobacteraceae bacterium
CCGCTCACCTTGTGGCTGGCGCCGCTGCACCCCGGGCTCGCGATCTCGGCACTTCTGGCGGTGGCGATCGTGGCGCCGATGGCCCCCGCCCTCTATCGCATCGCCTTCGCCCCGCTCGCCGGCGCCTCGGTCCTGACCCTGCTGATCGCCGCGGTCAGCGTGCGCTTCGCCATGGTCGGCATCGGCCTGGTTCTGTTCGGGCCGGAGGGCGTGCGCGGCACCGGCTTTTCCGACGTGTTTTTCACCGTGGGACCGTTGACCATCCCCGGCCAGGCAATCTGGATCTGGGTCGTTACATTCATACTGATGCTGGCGCTCGCGGTGTTCTTCGGCCGCACCCTTACCGGCCGCGCCCTCCGCGCCACCGCCATCAACCGGTTGGGCGCCCGGCTGGTCGGCATCCCTGCCGAGGGCGCCGGCCGGCTCGCCTTCACGCTGGCAGGCGCAATCGGCGCCATCTCCGGCGTGCTGGTCGCTCCGCTCACCACCCTCTACTACGACACCGGCTTCCTGATCGGGCTGAAGGGCTTCGTCGCCGCCATCGCTGGCGGGCTGGTCGCCTACCCCGCCGCGGTCGCCGCCGCACTCGTCGTCGGCATCGTCGAGGCGGTGTCGTCGTTCTGGGCCAGCGCCTACAAGGAGGTCATCGTCTTCACCGCCGTGCTGCCGGTGCTGCTGGTCCGCAGCCTGCTCGGCCCGCCGTCTGAACCCGACGAATGAGGCGCGGCCTTTGGGCAATCGTCCTACTCGCATGGCTGACCCTGCCGATGCTGGGGATCGTGCCGCCGTTCTGGATCAGCCTCGCCAACACCATCGGCATCGCGACGATGGTGGTCCTCGGCCTGGTGGTGCTGACCGGCATCGGCGGCATGACCTCGTTCGGCCAGGCCAGCCTGATGGGTTTTGGCGCCTACACCACCGCACTGATGACCACGTCCCTGCATCTGTCGCCGTGGCTTGCCCTGCCGGCCTCGATCACCGCCAGCGTCGCCGCCGCGCTGGTACTCGCCGCCGTCACGCTGCGCCTGTCGAGCCAGTACCTGGCATTGGCCACTCTCGCCTGGAGCGTCAGCTTGTTTTACCTCGCCGGCAACCTCGACCTCACCGGCCGCTACGACGGCATTCCCGCCATCCCGGCGGTAAGCCTGTTCAACATCAGCCTCGCCGACCCCAAGCGATTTTTCGTGGTGATCTGGATTTCTGTTGCGCTGGCGATGTTGGCCACCGCCAACCTGCTGGACAGCCGCGTCGGCCGCGCCATGCGCGCGCTGCGTGGCGGCGCCGTCGCCGCGGCCTCGTGCGGCGCGCCGCCGGCCCGCGCGCGGCTGCTCGCCTTTCTTTATGCCGCCGCCCTCGCCGGTTGGGCCGGCTGGCTCTACGCGCATCTGCAACGCGCCGTGAACCCGACGCCGTTCAGCTTCGCCGCCTCCACTGAATATCTGCTGATGGCGGTACTCGGCGGCGCCGGCCATATCGGCGGCGCGGTCCTCGGCGCCGCCTTGTTCACCCTCCTCAACGACCGGCTGCAGAATATTTTGCCCGCGCTGATCGAAACCCCGGGCAATTTCGAGCTCGTCGCCTTTGGCTGCCTGATGCTGGCGGTGCTCCAGATCGCGCCCGAGGGGCTATGGCCGCATCTGTTTCGTCCCCAGCCCAAACCACACCCGATCGACGACAGCCTTTCGCTGCCACACCGAACCCTCCCAGCCCGGGGCACCGTCCTGCTGGAAAGCGTCAGCCTGACCCGACGCTTTGGCGGCCTGGTCGCGGTCGACGCGCTTTCTTTCTCTGTGACCGCCGGCGAGATCGTCGGCCTCATCGGTCCCAACGGCGCCGGCAAAAGCACAATCTTCAACATCCTCACCGGTGTCGACCGGCCCAGCGCCGGCCAGGTCAAATTCGAGGGCAGGAACATCACCGGCAACGATGCCGCCGCCGCCGCCCGGCTCGGCATCGCGCGCAGCTTCCAGCACGTCCAGCTGGTGGCCGACATGTCGGTGATCGAGAACGTCTGCCTGGGTGCCCACCTCCGCGGCCACGCCGGCCCCATCCGGGCGCTGCTCCGGCAAGACCGCGCGGAAGATGGAAAGCTATTGGCCGAGGCTGCCCACCAGCTTGACCGCGTCGGCCTCCGAAAACACGCGTTTCGCCCCGCCGGCAGCCTCGCGCTCGGCCAGCAGCGCATCGTCGAGATCGCCCGCGCGCTCTGCCTCGATCCCGTCATGCTGCTGCTCGACGAACCCGCCGCCGGCCTGCGCCACGCCGAGCGCGAAAAATTAGCCACGCTGCTGCGCCAGCTCCGCGCCGAAGGCCTCGGCGTGCTGCTGGTCGAGCACGACATGGATTTCGTCATGCGTCTCGCCGACCGGCTCGTGGTGATGAACTTCGGCCAGAAGCTCACCGAGGGCCCGCCCGCCGAAATCCGCGAAAACCCGCAGGTGATCGAAGCCTATCTCGGCACCCCGGCATGACCGCCTCCCTGCTGGACATCGCTAATCTCAGCGTTGCCTACAACAACGTCGCCGCCGTCCAGGACGTATCGCTGAGCGTCGATACCGGCAGCATCGTCGCAGTGATCGGCCCCAACGGCGCCGGTAAGACCACGCTGCTCAACGCCGCCATGGGCGTGCTGCCAGCCACCGGAAAAATCGCGTTCAACGGCCACGACATCGGCAGGATGGACATCGAGACCCGGGTTGCCGCCGGCATCAGCCTGGTGCCCGAACAGCGGGAACTTTTTTCGACCATGACCGTCGCCGACAACCTCCGCCTCGGCGCCTACCGCCTCCGCCGCCAGGGCACAGCCGCCGCGACCAACGCCATGGATGAAATTTTCGAGCTGTTCCCACGGCTGCGCGACCGGAAAAAACAGCTCGCGGGGACTCTGTCGGGCGGTGAGCGCCAGATGCTGGCGATCGGCCGCGCCCTGATGGCCAAACCAAGACTGCTCATGCTCGACGAGCCCAGCCTCGGTCTCGCCCCGGTGATCGTGCGCGACCTTTTTGTCATCATCTCCGATCTCCGCAAAACCGGCGTCGGCATCCTGCTGGTCGAGCAGAACGCCCGCGCCGCGCTGCGCATCGCCGACCACGCCTACGTCCTCGAAACCGGCCGCATCACCTTGGAGGGCAAGACTCTTGCCGAGGATCCCCGAGTGGTGGCGACCTATCTTGGGCAAAAAGCCTAAGCCGAAAGCTTGGGAAGCGAGCAGCTCCCCAAAGCCCCGCATCCATAAAGCAATGCCGTTTCCCTGAGTTGATCGACACCGCGATCTCGCCGTTGTCTCAGGAGGTATTTTCGGCTCGGTAATTGTGTGTTTTGATTTCAGTCTAAATTTTAGCGGAGCGAAAGTTGGAATTATGCCGACAGCGTGCGGGGTCCCCATCCCGTTAGATTACCGTCAATCAGTCTAACTGAGCAAGCACAACCGTGAGTGCGAAGCAGGTCAGTTTCGATGCTTGCCGCGGGTGGAAATACAATAAGTGGACGATGGCGCCCGAGCTTAGCCAGCCAACGGCAAACTGACTGGCGTGGATCGCTCGGGAGGATAATAGCTTCAATATTATTCCCAGTGGTCGGCATTGGCGCAGGTCGGCGCCATCGGAGGGTGCCTGCGGGCCCGACCCGTCCAGCTGGCACGCAATGTGCATGAGAAGATCTGCATATAAATATGCACAGCTCGGCAGATTTGCTCAGCAGCCTGTGACAGCGCTGAAGTCGTGACGGTCGAGCCGTGTTACATTGTGGAGCAGTTCCTGCATGTCCTATCTGGCGCCAGCCGAGTTCGTGAAGAAGGCAATCGACGCAGGCGAGGCGAAGGTCTTCATGGCCACCCGCGATACCGTCATCAGAGCCTTCATGGCCGGAGCGATCCTGGCACTCGCCGCCGCCTTCGCCGTGACAATCAACCAATCGACCGGACAGCCCTTGCTCGGCGCCTTGCTGTTCCCGGTCGGCTTCTCGATGCTCTACCTTCTCGGCTACGACCTGTTCACCGGGGTTTGCGTTCTAACGCCGCTCG